>NZ_JBFUKO010000003.1:0-43153 GCF_056400805.1 Aminobacter sp. P4_H6_2 | reverse complement strand
GCTTGCGAGGACTGTGCGCGAACTCGGTACGAAYAGCACCCAGCCAGCGGCTGCGACAAGCGCAATGACGATTGCCAAGACAATCTGCTTCCAGGCGGCCATCTGCATTCCAGTCTCGCTAAGTCCCTCGGCCCGGCATCGATCCGGTGCCACCTACACCGCTGCGCGCGGCGTCTGCACATTGTTTCGAGGTCTTGTGCGCGCAAAAAGGGCGTGCAGGCGACCGCAGTATAGCCTATTTCGATAGCCGAGACTTATGGCAATTCTCCGCCTGCCGCACATTAAATCTGCGTAATCTTTGCAGGAATGGACGCCGGATCAGCGCAGATCCTCGATCTCGCGGATGCGCTTGGCACCATCGGTTTCGAGCTTTCGGGTCAGCGCGCCGATCAGCGTTTCGGCGGCCACGAACAACGCAGCGGACGAATCCCAGGCGGAAGGCACTGCTGTGCGCCCGGCGATCACATGGCGGGCAAACCGCGCGATCGGCGACAGCCACTGGTCGGTGAACAGGACGATCGTTGCGCCGCGATTATGCGCTTTCTCGGCAAAGTGGATCAGGCTGTCCTGGTAGCGGCGGATGTCGAAGATCAGCAGCGTGTCGCGCTTGCTCATGTCGATCAGCCGATCGCGCCACAGGCTTTCCTGGCCGACGAGGTGGGTGACATTCGGCCGGATCAGATTGAGATGGGCGGCCATGTAGCGCGCCAGGGGATCGGTGAAGCGGCCGCCGACGAGATAGACATGGGCGCGCTGGTTGGCGAGCTGACCGACGATGTCGGTGAGTTGCTTGTCCGAGATATGCCTGAACGTCTCGCGGACATTTTCGAGCACCGCCTCGAGGATAGGCGCTGTCGAGGCGGGCAGGGGCGATTGTGCCGTGTTGGTGCGAGAGGCAGGCGACTGCAACTGGGCCGCCAGCTCGTCCTGAAGTGCCGACTGGAACTCCGGGTAGTTCTGGAATCCCAGCCTTGCAACAAAGCGCAGGATGGTCGGCGACGACACACCGGCCTGCTGGGAGAATTCGGCCACCGTTTTCAGCCCGATCAGCGGATATGACGCGATCAGCGTCTGGGCCGCACGGCGCTCGCCGGCCGGCATCGTGTCGATCTTTTCCGTGATCAATTCGGCAACGCTCGAAACCATCTGCATCTCCTCTGCGCACGTGGCCGATCTGGCCCAGCCGTGAGTCAGTTGCGCGCCTCAAATGACATTTGACAAACTCTTCCGATGTGTATGAAATCATCCATAGGGGCGCAATGAACAAAAATACGTAACATACGATACGGCCCCGGGGATGAATGAATGGGTATGGGCCAGGCCGCACTACGCGCCATGTCGAATGCCGTCCGGGTGACCAATCGGGCCGGGCGCAGCCCTTACGTCATTGTCTGCGATCACGCTTCCAATCGTCTGCCCGCGAGCTTCGGCACGCTCGGGCTCGACGCGTCCGAAATGCAGCGCCACATCGCCTGGGATCCGGGCGCGCTGCCGGTCGCCGAACGCATGGCCGAAGGCCTCGATGCGACGCTGGTTCAGTCCTGCGTCTCGCGGCTTGCCATTGATTGCAACCGGCCGCTCGCGGCCAACGACCTGATCCCCGAGATCAGCGAAACCACAGCGATTCCCGGCAACGCCGCACTCACCGTCGCTCAGCGCGAGGCGCGAATCGCGCTATCATGGCGACCGTTCCACGATGCGATCGACGAGGTCGTTTCGGAACGGCTCGGCGAAGGGCGGGAGACGAGACTGGTGTCTGTCCATTCCTTCACCCCGGTCTACAAGGGCGTTTCGCGCCCCTGGCACATCGGCATCATTCACGACGAAGATGCCCGGCTCGCCGCCCCCTTGATCGCGGCGCTGCGGGAACTCGACAACGTCAATGTCGGCATCAACGAGCCCTATTCGCCGGCCGACCGCGTCTATTTCACCCTGGAACACCACGGCAGGTCGCGCGGCCTGCCGTGCGCAATGATCGAAATCCGCAACGACGAAATTCCGGCGCAGACCGGGCAGCGGAAATGGGCGGATTTGCTCACGGGCATCTTTGCGGAACTCGAACCGGAGGCGGGCGAGGCAGCCCCATTCCAGACGGGCACCGGCCGCGCAGCTCAATCGAAGGCATAACAATAAGGGGACACTGACATGGCAGCACCTGGTTATACCGACAAAGACAAGAGCGAGGACGTCCAAGTCCTTCACARTATGGGCTACGCCCAGGAACTCGAACGGCGAATGAGCCAGTTCTCGAATTTCGCGGTTTCTTTCTCCATCATCTGCATTCTCTCAGGCGGCATTAATTCGCTGGCCCAGGCAACGTCGGGCGCGGGCGGTGCCGCCATCGGCATCGGCTGGCCGCTCGGCTGCTTCGTCAGCCTGGTCTTCGCCGTCGCCATGGCGCAGATCAGCTCGGCCTATCCGACGGCCGGCGGCCTCTATCACTGGGGCTCGATCCTCGGCAACCGCTTTACCGGCTGGCTCACTGCCTGGTTCAACTTGCTCGGCCTCGTCACCGTGCTGGGCGCCATCAATGTCGGCACCTACTACTTCTTCATGGGCGCCTTTGGCACCACCTATCTCGGCCTCGAAGACACTACCACCACCCGTATCATCTTCCTGGCTATCATCACCGGATTGCAGGCACTGGTGAACCATATGGGCATCGGCCTTACCGCCAAGCTCACCGACTTCTCCGGTTACCTGATCTTCGCAACCGCGATCGCACTGGCGCTCGTGTGCCTGATCGCGGCCGACAGCTACGAGATATCTCGACTGTTCACCTTCTCGAACTATTCGGGTGAAGCGGGCGGCAATGTCTGGCCGGCCAATTCGTCGATGTGGGTGTTCCTGCTTGGCCTTTTGCTGCCGATCTACACCATCACCGGCTACGACGCCTCGGCGCACACCTCCGAAGAGACGCTGAAGGCAGCACATTCCGTGCCGCGCGCCATGATCGGTTCCGTGCTGTGGTCGGCCCTGTTCGGCTACATCATGCTGTGCTCGTTCGTGCTCATGCTGCCGAGCATGGACGATGCCGCAAAGCAGGGCTGGAACGTGTTCTTCTGGGCGATGACCGAAYAGGTCAACCCGCTCGTCAAGGACCTGCTTTACTTCGCCATCTTCGTCGCCCAGTGGCTGTGCGGTCTGGCGACAGTGACGTCGGTGTCGCGCATGATCTTCGCCTTCTCGCGTGACGGTGGCCTGCCGGGCTCGCGGGCACTGGCCAAGGTCAGCCCGACCTACCGCACGCCGGTAGCTGCGATCTGGACCGGCTCGATCCTGGCGGTGCTGTTCGTCTGGGGCTCGTCGCTTGTCTCCATCGGCGAGACGCCGGTCTACACCATCGTCGTCGCCTGCACGGTCATTTTCTTGTTCTTCTCCTTCACCATCCCGATCGCGCTCGGTTTGATTGCCTGGGGCACGTCGAAGTGGGACAAGATGGGACCGTTCGATCTCGGCGAGGGCGTCTTCAAGCTGTTCGCCGTGCTGTCGATCATTGCCATGGTGCTGATCTTCGTGATCGGCATCCAGCCGCCCAACGACTGGGCGCTCTACATCACTGTCGGCTTCCTGGTCGTCACCGGCATCGTCTGGTTCGGTTTTGAGGCACGCCGCTTCCAGGGCCCGCCGATCGGCGACGAGGTGGCCAAGCGTGCCGCCGAGATCGCCGCGGCCGAACGGGCCGTGGGCGAAACCGGACACTGACAGCTCTCACAATGGCCGTGGCCGGCCAAGCGCCGGCCACGTCTCGTTTCAACCCCCAAGACGATCTTTTGAAGTGGCATTGCCCGGAGCGGAACAAAAATGGCTGGAAATCTCTCATTCGATCAGTTGAAAAAGGCTGTCGCCACAGGCGAGATCGACACGGTTCTCGCTTGTGCCGTCGACATGCAGGGCCGGCTGGTCGGCAAGCGGTTTTTGGCCAAATACTTCGTCGAATCCGCCTATGACGAGACGCATGGCTGCAACTATCTGCTGGCCAACGACATCGATATGGAGCCGGTGCCCGGCTACAAGGCGGCGAGCTGGTCGAAAGGCTATGGCGACTTCGTCATGAAGCCCGACCTCGACACCATCCGAAAGGTGCCGTGGCTCGAAAAGACCGCGCTTCTGCTCTGCGACCTGCAGGACCACCACACGCATGAAGACCTCGCCCACTCGCCGCGCGGCATCCTGCGCAAGCAGGTCAAGCGGCTGCAGGATCGCGGCTATCTCGCCTATTTCGCTTCCGAGCTCGAATTCTACCTGTTCAGCGAAACCTACGACTCGGCGCGTGGAAAGCACTGGCAGAACCTCGACACGGCATCGCCCTATATCGGCGACTACCTGATCGGCATCACCACCAAGGAAGAAGGCGTCATGCGCCGGCTTCGCAACGAGATGGAAGCTGCCGGCATTCAGATCGAAAATTCCAAGGGCGAGTGGGGCCCGGGCCAGGAAGAGATCAACGTCCGCTACGCTGAGGTTCTGGAGATGGCGGATCGCCATGTCATCTTGAAGAACGGCGCCAAGGAGATCGCGGCCAGCGAAGGCAAGGCCATTTCCTTCATGGCCAAGTACAATTACGGCCTCGCCGGCAACTCCAGCCACATCCACAACTCGCTGTGGAGCGCGGACGGCAAGACACCGCTGTTCTACGACAAGGGCAGTGAATGGACGTTGTCGAAGCTCGGTCAGCAATGGGCAGCCGGCCAGCTCAAATACGCCAAGGAATTCACCTGGTTCCTGGCGCCCTATATCAATTCCTACAAGCGCTTCCAGGCCGGCACGTTCGCCCCGACCAAGATCATGTGGAGCGAGGACAACCGCACCGCTGGCTTCCGCCTCTGCGGCGAGGGCACCAAGGGCATCCGCATGGAGTGCCGGATCGGCGGTGCCGACCTCAATCCCTATCTCGCCTTCGCGGCTTTGATCGCGGCGGGCCTCGCAGGCATCGACGAAAAGCTTGAGCTGCAGAAGCCATTCGTCGGCGATGCCTATCAGGCTGCCAGCCTGCCCGAAATTCCCAAGACCCTGCGCGATGCAACGGAAACCTTGGCGTCGTCGAAGATGTTGATCGAGGCTTTCGGCGAGGACGTCATCGAGCACTACGTCCACACCGCGCGCTGGGAACAGTTCGAATACGACCGTCGCATCACCGACTGGGAATTGCACAGGGGATTCGAGCGGTATTGATAAAATCAAAAATTGCGAGATAATGTGATTATCGCAATATCAATCAGGCCGACATGTCCACGTCTCAGACAAAAATCGACAAGGAATGGTTCAACAGTCGAATGCAGGAGAACGGTCTGTCTCGTGGACAGGTGGCCAAAAAGATGGGGCTGGACCCAAGTGCCTTGTCGCGTGCACTGAATGGCCAGCGTGGGATTAAAACAGACGAAATTGTGAAAATCGCAGCGATACTCAACGAACCAGTAAGCGCGGTGGTTGCTCACTTATACATGCGTAGCGACACGGAGGTTTCTGCGATCCCTACGTCGAAGCCGCACCTCGGTGCTGGCTTTATGGAGGCTCAGTTGGATTTCAAAGATACGTCGGGCGGAAACGAAGAGCGCATCGTCGCACCGCGCGGGGCCGATCCCTTGTTCGGCTGCATGGCTGACACGCTGACTTTGTTGCCGGACGTCGACTATACCGCGCCTGCCGATCCCGACTGGGGCAGGGCATATGAAGACTGACGGGCTGCTTCTGGATACATGCTTTATTCTGTGGCTTTCAACCGAGCAGCCGGTGGCACGCGTTGCCGTCGACGAGGTCACCAGTGTCCGGAAAAATGGCGGCGTGATCTCCGTTTCGGCGATGTCGGCTTGGGAAATCGGACTGCTTGTCGCCAAGGGCCGGCTTCCGTACATCAAGTCGCCACTTGCATGGTTTCAGCAGTTTGTTGAAGCAGGAGCTGTGCGTGTCGAAGCTGTCGACAGCGAGGTTTTGGTTGAATCTTCGTTTCTGCCCGGCGGCGTCCACAACGATCCGACGGACCGCATCATCATAGCCCAGGCGCGATCGAAAAACCTGGCCATCGTCACGCGGGATCGTGCAATCCTTGCTTACGGTGCGGCTGGCTTTGTCAAGACAATCCCTTGTTGAACTGGAGTTCTCTGTTTTGGAAACCGTAAAACTCAAATCCCCCGTCGATGGGTCGATCTATGCCGAACGGCCGATCGCCGAGGACAAGGCGGTCAACGCCGCGGTAGAACGCGCCCGTACCGCACAGGTCGCGTGGGCCCAGACCTCGATTGCCGAGCGTGGCAAGTACATGCTGGCCATGCTGGAACACCTCGTGGCGATGAGCGACGAGATCGTGCCCGAGATCGCTTGGCAGATGGGCCGCCCGGTTCGCTATGGCGGCGAGTTCGGCGGCGTCAAGGAACGCACCAACTACATGGTCGAGATCGCCGAACAGGCGCTCAAGCCGGTGCTCGCCTCCAACCCCAAGGACGGCTTCCGCCGCTATGTCCGCAAGGACCCACTCGGCGTGGTCATGGTCATCGCGCCGTGGAACTATCCCTATCTGACCGCCGTCAATACCATCGTGCCTGCACTGATGGCCGGCTCGACCGTCATCTTGAAGCACGCCGCCCAGACGCTGCTCGTCGGCGAGCGTTTCCAGCAGGCCTTCGACAAGGCAGGCCTGCCCAAGGGCGTGTTCCAGAACATCGTCTTGAACCACGTCCAGACCGAGAAGCTGCTCGCCTCCGGCAAGATCGACCACGTCAATTTCACCGGCTCGGTTGCTGGTGGGCGTGCCATCGAAAAGGCTGCGGCCGGCACCTTCATGACGCTCGGCCTCGAGCTTGGCGGCAAGGACCCGGCCTATGTGCTGCCCGACGCCAAGATGGACCATGCGGTCGCCAACCTCGTCGAGGGTGCGTTCTTCAATTCCGGCCAGTGCTGCTGCGGCATCGAGCGTGTCTACGTCCACGAAAAGGTCTATGACCAGTTCGTTGAGGGCTTCATAGCGGAAACAAAAAGCTATGTTCTGGGCAATCCGCTTGAGCAGGCAACGACAATGGGGCCCATGGCGCAGGCCCGCTTCGCCGATTTCATCCGCGAGCAGAAGGCCGAAGCCCTGCGCAAGGGTGCCGTCGCGCATATGAACACCAAGGACGCGGCTGACAAAGCGGGATCGCCCTACCTGCCGGCCGAAGTGCTGACCAATGTCGACCACCAGATGAGCGTCATGCGGGAGGAGAGCTTTGGCCCCATCGTCGGCATCATGAAGGTGCGCAATGACGAAGAAGCCATCGCCTTGATGAACGACAGCCCCTATGGCCTGACCGCTTCGATCTGGACCTCAGACACCGACCATGCAGTTGCGATCGGCGACCGCGTTGAAACAGGCACGGTGTTCATGAACCGCTGCGACTATCTCGATCCCGCACTCGTGTGGACCGGCGTCAAGGACACCGGCAAGGGCGCGGCCTTGTCGCAGATCGGCTACGACAATCTGACCCGGCCGAAGTCCTATCACCTGCGCGAAAAGATCTGATTTCCCGAAAGCCAATCGATTTCCTGAAAGCAAAGACATGTCCAAACTCGTTTCCAAGTGGAACTACCCCACCACCGTTCGTTTCGGCGCCGGTCGCATTTCGGAGCTGCCCGACGCGCTTGCCGCCACCGGCATCAAGAAGCCGCTTTTCGTCACCGATCCGGGCCTGGCAAAACTGCCGGTCGTCGCTTCGACGCTGAAGATCCTCGATGACGCCAAGGTGCCTTACGGCGTCTTTTCCGATGTTCGCCCGAACCCGGTCGAGTCCAACCTCACCGCAGGCATTGCAGCCTTCAAGAAGGGCAAGCATGACGGCGTCATCGCCTTTGGCGGCGGTTCGGCGCTCGATCTCGGCAAGCTGATCGCCTTCCAGGCAGGCCAGACGCTGCCGGTGTGGGATTTCGAAGACGTCGGCGACTGGTGGACCCGGGCCAACTCCGACGCCATTGCACCGATCATCGCCGTTCCGACCACCGCCGGTACCGGCTCGGAGGTCGGCCGCGCCAGTGTTCTGACGCATGAGGCGACGCATACCAAGAAGGTCATCTTCCATCCGAAGATCCTGCCTGCCATCGTCATTGCCGATCCGGAACTTTCGGTGGGCATGCCGCAATTCATCACCGCGGGCACCGGCATGGATGCGCTGGCGCACTGCCTGGAGGCTTATTGCGCGCCCGGGTTTCATCCAATGGCGGACGGTATCGGCGTCGAAGGCGTGCGGCTGGTCTTTGAAAACCTGCCCAAGGCCTACGCCAACGGCAAGGATCTGACCGCGCGTGCCAACATGATGGCTGCCGCAGCGATGGGCGCGACCGCATTCCAGAAGGGTCTCGGCGCCATCCATTCCCTGTCGCACCCGATCGGCGGTCTCTACGACACCCATCACGGCATGACCAATGCCGTCTTCATGCCCTATGTGCTGGCGTTCAATCGCGATGCGATCGAAGACAAGATCGTCCGGCTGGCTGCCTATTGCGGCATCAAGGGCGGTTTCGACGGTTTCGCCAAGGCGGTGATCAAGCTGCGCAAAGAACTCAAGGTGCCGCACGCGCTGCCCGGGCTCATCAAGGGTCTCGACATGGACAAGAAACGCAAGACCCTGATCGCCGACATGGCGGTGGTCGATCCGACCGCTGGCGGCAACCCGATCAAGCTCACCAAGAAGGCAGCACTCGGCTTGCTTGAAAACGCCATCGAAGGGACGGTTTGAGACTAGTGCTGGAACGCGAACGCGACTTGTATAGTCGGCAAAATAGAGGGGAGGGCTTGGGGAGGCTTCCGCAATTTAATTAGCCGGTAAACAACGGCGACGATTGCGACAACCGATTAAAAGTAGTTAACTTTTTTCCACTGCGCGCGCCGGCTTCATTTAACCTTCATGCGATTGTCACATGAAGCCGATACCGCATCGCAGGCGTCTCAGGGCGTCAGTTCAACGGAGAGGACAACATGTTCAAGCTTACGGGAAAAGTGCTTTCCCTTACCGCGGCGTCGCTGATGGTGACGACCGCGATCGTTTCCGCGCAGGATCTCGCCGCGCTCGAGGCCGCCGCCAAGGCGGAAGGCCAGCTCACCACCATCGCGCTTCCGCATGACTGGTGCGGTTACGGCGCGGTGTTCGAAGGCTTCAAGAAGAAGTACCCCGAGATCACCATCAACGAATTGAACCCCGATGCGGGTTCCAGCGACGAGATCGAGGCCATCAAGGCTAACAAGGACAACAAGGGCCCGCAGGCGCCTGACGTCATCGACGTCGGTCTCTCCTATGGCCCGCAGGCCAAGGCCGACGGCCTGATCCAGCCCTACAAGGTCTCGACCTGGGATTCGATCCCCGATACCGCCAAGGATGCTGACGGCTTCTGGTACGGCGACTATTACGGCGTGCTGTCGTTCATGGTGAACAAGGATCTCGTCAAGAACGCGCCGACAGACTGGGCCGACCTGCTCAAGGACGAATACAAGAACTCCGTCGCCCTCGCCGGCGATCCTCGCACGTCCAACCAGGCGATCCAGGGCGTCTACGCGGCCGGCCTGGCCTCGGGCGCAACCGACGCCAAGTCCGCAGGCGAGAAGGGCCTCGCCTTTTTCAAGGAGCTGAACGCCAAGGGAAACTTCGTGCCGGTCACCGGCAAGGCAGCGACGCTGGCACAGGGCCAGACGCCGATCATCGTTTATTGGGATTACAACGCGCTTAAGGGTCGGGACACGCTGAACAACAACCCGCCGGTCGAAGTCGTCGTTCCAAAGACGGGCGTCGTCGCTGGCGTCTACGTCCAGGCGATCAGCGCCTATGCGCCGCATCCGAACGCTGCCAAGCTGTGGATGGAATATCTCTATTCGGACGAAGGCCAACTCGCGTGGTTGGATGGCTACTGCCACCCGATCCGCTTCAACGATCTCGCCAAGAACGGCAAGATTCCGCAGGCAATGCTCGACAAGCTGCCGCCGCCTGCGTCTTATGAAAAGGCCGTGTTCCCGACGCTTGACGACCAGTCAGCCGCGAAAGAGATCGTGACCAAGCAGTGGGATTCGGTGGTTGGCGCCAACGTCCAGTAATTGAGTTTCTGCCATCACGGGCGGCCACGTGGTCGCCCGTATTTTCTCTCAAGACGGCGCACGAATGACCCAAGCCAGCATAACCACCACGGCTGATGCCGCGCGCTCCGCGCCACCGGACGCGCAAAGAGGCTTCCGCCTGCCGACCCATTGGCTCGGCGTCGCGCCGTTCTTCATTTTTGCACTGATGTTCCTGATCCTGCCGACGCTCTACCTCGTCGTCGGGGCCTTTCAGAACGATCAGGGCCAGTTCACGTTCGACAACATCCGGCAATTGTTCATCGACCAGTCGATCCGCGACTCTTACTGGGTGTCGATCAAGATCAGTTTCTTTTCCGCCACCATCGGCGCTCTCGTCGGCCTTGCCATGGCGATTGCCATCGTGCGCGGCGGGTTGCCCACCTGGGTGCGCTCGTCAACTATGACGTTTTCGGGCGTCGCCTCGAATTTCGCCGGCGTGCCGCTGGCCTTCGCCTTCCTGGCGACCCTCGGCCGTCTCGGGCTCGTGACCGTCATCTTGCGCGACGCCTTCGGTATCAACATCTACGCGATGGGCTTCAACGTGCTCAGCTCGTGGGGGCTGATCGTTGTCTATCTCTTCTTCCAGATCCCGCTGATGATCGTCATCATCACGCCCGCCATCGACGGACTCAAGCGCGAGTGGGGCGAGGCGGCAGCAACGCTCGGCGCCACGACCTGGCAATATTGGCGGATGGTCGTGATCCCGGTTTTGTGGCCGAGCTTCCTCGGCACTGTCATCTTGCTCTTCGCCAACTCATTCGGTGCCATTGCCACCGCTTATGCGTTCACCGGCTCGTCGCTCAACATCGTGCCGATCAAGCTTTATGCGCAGATCCGCGGCGACGTGCTGCACAATCCGCATCTCGGCTATGCGCTAGCCTTCGGCATGATCTTCGTCACCGGTCTCGCCAACATCTTCTATATCTGGTTCAGGACCCGCAGTGAGAGGTGGCTCAAATGAAGTCCAGTCGCTTCTGGGCCTGGCTCGTCTTTGCTGTTGGCGCCGCCTATTTCTTCATTCCGCTGATCGCGACTTTCGAGTTTTCGCTGCGCATGCGGCGCGGCGAATACTCTTTTGACGCCTACCGCGTCGTGCTCGGCGACGCCCGCTTCCAGGAAACCTTCGCCTATTCGGTGACGGTGGCGGTGTTCACGATCATCCTGGGCGTGCTGCTTGTCGTGCCGACGGCCTATTGGATCAGGCTGCGCATGCCGCAGCTCAGGCCCATCGTCGAATTCATCACTCTGCTGCCGCTCGTCATTCCGGCCATCGTCATCGTCTTTGGCTATATCAGGATGTATGGTTCGAACTCGCCGCTGCCGTTCCTGGGCTCGGCGCGGGGAACCGATGCGCTTCTGGTGATCGGCTATGCGACGCTGGCGCTGCCTTATATGTACCGCGCCGTCGACACGGGCCTGCGCACCATCGACGTGCGCACGCTGACTGAAGCCGCCCAGATTCTCGGTGYCGGCTGGGTGACCATCATCGCGCGCGTCATCCTGCCCAACGTGCTGATCGCCGTGCTGTCGGGAGCTTTCCTGACCTTCGCCATCGTCATCGGCGAGTTCACATTGGCGAGCCTGCTCAACCGCCCGGCCTTCGGTCCTTATCTGCAGAACATTGGTGCCAACCGCGCCTATGAGCCGGCAGCACTTGCGGTCATTGCTTTTGCCATCACCYGGGGGTGCATGTCGGTGATCCAGATCCTTGCACGTTTCGCGCCGAAGTCGGCAAATCGCCCGAACTGAACAAAAAGAGCAAAAGCCTATGGCCGACCCCTTCCTTTCCATCCAGAACGTCAAGAAATCCTTCGGCAACGTTGCCGTGGTCAAGGATTTCAATCTTGATGTCGGCGCGGGCGAGTTCGTCTCTTTCCTCGGACCCTCGGGTTGCGGCAAGACCACCATGTTGCGCATCGTCGCCGGCTTTGAGGAACCCTCGGCCGGCAAGGTCATGATCGGCGGCAAGGACGTTACTGGCCTCAAGCCCAACCAGCGCAATATCGGCATGGTGTTTCAGGCCTATGCGCTGTTTCCCAACCTGACCGTCGCCCAGAACATCGGCTTCGGCCTCAAGGTTGCCGGCATGCCCAAGGCGGAAGCTCAGGCGCGCGTCGCCGAGATGCTCAACATCATCAAGCTGCCCGAATTCGGCGACCGCTATCCCTATCAGCTCTCAGGTGGCCAGCAGCAGCGTATCGCCTTGGCGCGTGCGCTGGCGCCCAAGCCCAAGCTGCTCCTGCTCGACGAGCCGCTGTCGGCGCTTGACGCCAAGGTGCGCATTTCGCTGCGCGAGGAAATCCGCTCGATCCAGAAGAAGCTCGGCATCACCACCATCTTCGTCACCCACGACCAGGAGGAGGCGCTGTCGATGTCCGACCGCATCGTGGTGATGAACGAAGGCCGCGCCGACCAGACCGGCACGCCGTTCGAGATCTACAATCGGCCCTCGACCAAGTTCGTCGCCAACTTCGTCGGCACGCTCAATGTGCTTGAGGGCACGATCAGCGACGCTGCGTTGGGCACGGTCAAGATCAATGCCGAAGAGATAGGGCTCAAGGGCAAACTCAACGGGTCGAAATCCGGTGACACGCTGTCGTTTGCGCTTCGTCCCGAGGCCATCGCGCTCGGGCGCAAGGCGGGCAATGATTCAAGCCTGACCGGCCAGATCGCTGACGTGCATTTCCTGGGCTCGGTCATCCGCGTCCGTGTCGGCATTGGCCAAAACATGGTCTCGCTCGACACCTTCAACAGCCCCAACAGCCCTCCGCCTGCCGTCGGCGAGAAGACCGAGATCAGTTTTTCCTCTGGGGATGTGCTGGTACTACATTAGGTACAACAGCAAACCTGCGGTGATGCTGCAGGGCGACTAGAACGAATACCGTCAAATGAGAGGCCACGGACAGAGCCCGTGGCCTGCAATTGGCAATCGGCAACCGACTATGGATTGATGAGAACGTTGACCACCTTGGTGTTGTCGTTCTTGTCGGTCTGGATATCGACCTTGGCGCCTGCCGCAACTTCCGGTGGGATGGCGATAGAGGGGTCAATAGTCCAGCTGGTGCCGTCTTCCAGCGTGATGACGCGCGTTTCCTTGTTGTATTCCTTTACCACGCCATTGGCGTCGGCGAAGGCGGGAAACGACATTGTGCCGGCAACGGCCAAGGCGAGTACGAACTTTTTCATATAAGTGCTCCTTTGGTGTTTCAGCAATTTCATTGAACCACGTCGAAAGGCCCGCACGCACAAATTTCACGCGCACGCCACCGCCCCCAGCGACAGCTAAACAGCCGAGACGCTGTTTGGTTCCAACCAACGCAAAAAATTAATGGGCTAGACTAGGCGAAGCTAAGGGTCAGCCGATGCCGTACTGCATCATGAGAGCCGTCACGCGCTCGACCGCGAGGTCTGGCCTGTCGAGTACGTTGGCTTGATCGGCCAGGCGGAAGATATCGGCGTAATGCACCGCTCCACGTGCCGACTGCATGCCGGCCGGCATGGTGAAATGGTTCTGGTGGCCGTTGAGCCAGGCGAGAAAGACGACGCCAGCCTTGTAGTACTGCGTCGGCGCCTCGAAAATCTTGCGCGACAGCGGCACGGTTGGTTCGATGGTGGCACGGAAGGTATCCACATCGCCTTGCGCCAGAGCCGCAAGCGCCTTCGAGGCCGAGGGTGCCACCGCATCGAAGATGCCGAGCAGTGCGTGGCTGTGGCGCGTGCCGTCGCCTTCGATCAAACTGGCATAGTTGAAATCGTCGCCGGTGAAGCAGATCACGCCCTCGGGCAGGCGGCGGCGTAGCTCGACCTCATAGGCTTGGTCGAGCAGCGAGATCTTGATGCCTTCGACCTTGTCCTTGTGGTCAACGATGATGGCGAGCACGGTGTCGAGCGCGTCCTCGAAGCGTCTGCTGCCCCAGTAGCCTGCAAGCTCGGCGTCGAACATGTCGCCGAGCCAGTGGAGGATGACCTTGTCTCCGGTCTGGCCTAGTATCCGGCCGTAGACCTTGCGGTAGTCGTCGGGCGATTTGGCAACATGCGCGAGTGCACGGCTGGCCATCATGATCGAGCGGCCGCCATGCTTTTCAACGAAGCCGACCTGTTCTTCATAGGCTGATATCACCTCGTCGAGTGATTTGGCGTCCTGTTTGGCCAGTTGATCAGTGCCGGCGCCACAGGCGAGGTCCGCGCCTTCGACCGAACGCGCCTCGGTGAGCGAACGGCGGATCAGCTCCTGTGCGCCGGCCCAGGCGAGTCCCATTCCACGCTGCGAGGTGTCCATCGCTTCGGCGATCCTGAAGCCGAGGCCCCAGAGGTGATGGCGAAAGGCCATGGTCGTATCCCAGTCGATCGCCGGCTTGTTCCATGGGGTTGTATCGGCCCATGGATCGGAAACGACGTGGGCTGCGGCATAGGCGATACGGTTGAAAACGGGCACTTCTGAGGGTCGCTCCAATGGCGTACCCACGAGCCTGTAGTCGATGACCGTGCGGTCCACTTGTGGAAGCTTCACAAACCTGGCCATGGGTTCCTCCCCTGATCGGTTGCATGTCGTAATTTAGATCGTTCCAAATTTCAAGGCGGAATATCGAGGTGCCGCGGAGTTCATCTGGACTTCAAGTCTYTGATCGCTGGAGTCGCAGAGCAATTTTCGCCGAAAAGGTCACAACAGCCTGCAAACGCCCACGACAGGGGCTCGGAATGTGGATGCCGAAGTTGCACCATTGGCTCGGCGCTGCCGGAAAGGCGCAAGCTTCCGAAGCCTCGTGATGCTTGACAGTTTGGAACGTTCCAATTATTGGACTCGAATAACGGGCCGTAAGTCCCGCCGGGAGGATCGAGTTGAAGCAGCCGAAAGTGACAGTTGTCGATGTTGCGCACGCCGCTGGCGTGTCGAAATCGACCGTGTCGCTCGTCCTTCAGGGCAGCTCACTGGTGAACGAGGGGACGCGAGCCAAGGTGGGTGCCGTCATCCGCGAGCTTGGCTACGTCTACAACCGTGGCGCTGCCAATCTCCGGCAGTCAAAATCCAAGATCGTCGGCATCGTCGTCAACGACCTGACCAACAGCTTCTTTGCCGAACTTGCCGTCGGCATGGATATGGTCGTGCAGTCTGCCGGCTACATCCAGTTCATGGCCAATACCTCCGAAAACGCCGACCGGCAGGGCGAGGTGATCGCCTCGATGCGCGAGCACGGCATGGCCGGGCTGATCCTGTCGCCGGCGCGAGGCACGACAGCCGCCGACCTCAAGCCGCTGGTCGATAGTGGCATTCCGGTGGTGCTCGTGGCGCGTAACGTGCCCGGCCTAAAAGTTTCATCTGTGGTCTCCGATGGCCATGCCGGTGCGATGTCGGCGGTCCGGCACCTGGTCGAACTCGGGCATCGGCGCATCGCCTTCCTTGGCGGCTTCAACGACACCGCCGTCTTCGAAGAACGGATGCGCGGCTTTCGCGATGCGCTGCGCGAAGCTGGCCTGGATCCCTCGGAAGAGCTGGTCATCAGCTCGGCGCCATCGCGCGCCGGAGGTGTGGCGGCGGTCGAGCGGATGCTGTCCATGGCCGATCGGCCGACAGCGGCCCTTTGCTTCAACGACGCGGTGGCGTTCGGCGCTTGCGATGGCCTGCGCAGCGCGCGCATCGAGCCGGGTGTCGATTTTGGCGTAATCGGATTCGACGACGTGATCGAGGCCAAGACGGCAGTGCCGGCGCTGACCACCGTTTCCGTCGATCCGCAAGGCATGGGCAGGCGGGCGGCACAGCTTCTGCTCAAGCAGATCAATGCCGGTGATTTCGACGCCGAGGCAATGGTGGCCACGGTGCGTTTGGTGGTGCGCGAAAGCTGCGGTGCGCCGCAACGGGTCAAGGAGCTTATGGCATGACGCGCTGGGGTCTGATCGGGGCGAGCACCATCGCCAGGGAATGGGTGATCGGCGCGATCCGGGCGACCGGCGGCGAGATCGTTTCGGTGATGAGCACCAATGCCGAGCGCGGCCGTGCCTATGCCGAGGCGAACGGAATCGCCAAATCGGTCACTTCGCTCGACGGTATCTTTGGCGATCCTGATATCGATGCCGTCTACATCTCCACGACCAACGAACTGCACCACGATCAGGCTATTGCCGCAGCGCGCGCCGGCAAGCATGTGCTGTGCGAAAAGCCGCTGGCGCTTTCGCTCGACGATGCCAAGGCGATGGTCGTCGCTGCCCGCGAGGYCGGCGTTGTCATGGCGACCAACCACCATCTGCGCAATGCGGCGAGCCACCGTGCCATGCGTGACGCCATCGCTTCGGGGCGCATCGGCAAGCCGCTGGCCGCACGGGTGTTCCATGCCGTCTACCTGCCGCCGCATCTCCAGGGTTGGCGGCTCGACAAGCCGCAGGCTGGCGGCGGCGTGATCCTCGACATTACGGTGCATGACGCCGACACGTTGCGTTTTGTACTGGGCGACGATCCGGTCGAAGCGATTGCGCTGAGCCAGAGCGGCGGCATGGGAATGCGCGGGCTTGAAGACGGCGTGATGGGCGTTTTGCGCTTCAAATCAGGTGTCATCGCGCAATTTCACGACGCCTTTACCACCAAATTCGCCGAGACCGGCTTCGAGGTGCATGGCACTGAGGGATCGCTGATCGCGCGCAACGTGATGACGCAGAAGCCTGTTGGCTCGGTCGTCCTGCGCAATGCCGAGGGCGAGCGCGAACTGCCGCTCGGCCAGCACAATCTCTACGAAGCGGCACTTTCGGCCTTCCACAATGCCGTCGCCGGCAATGGCGCGCCAGCGGCAAGCGGCGAGGACGGCGTGTGGTCGTTGGCCACCGGGCTTGCCGTCGCCAAATCGGCTGCGACGGGTGCTGCGATTGCAATCGAACCGGGGCTCTGAGGCGATGGGCAAGCACATCACGCCCGCTGAAGCGGCAAGCCTGATCCCGGACGGCGCAGTCGTTTCGGTCTCGTCGTCGAGCGGTCTTGGCTGCCCCGATCTGATGTTGAAGGCCATCGGCGAACGCTTCGAGGCGTCAGGTCATCCGCGTGATCTGACGACGCTGCACCCGATCGCTGCAGGCGACATGAGCGGCATCAAGGGCGTCGACCACATCGCCAAGAAGGGCCTGCTCAAGAAGATCATCGGCGGCTCCTACCCCTCGGGGCCGTCAAGTTCCGAGCCGCCGCTGATCTGGCAGATGATCGGCAACGAGGAAGTCGCCGCCTACAACGTGCCTTCCGGCATCATGTTCGACATGCACCGGGAGGCGGCGGCCAAGCGTCCGGGCGTGCTGACCAAGATCGGGCTCGACACTTTCGTAGACCCTGATCGGCAGGGCTGCGCGATGAACGCCAAGGCCGCCGCCGAACCGGTGGTAAAGAAGATCAATTTCGAAGGCGAAGACTGGCTCTATTTCCCGGTCATAACGCCTGACGTGGCAATCATCCGGGCGACGACATCAGACGAACGCGGCAACCTCACTTATGAACATGAGGGTGCCTATCTCGGCGGCCTCGACCAGGCGCTTGCGGCGCGCAACAATGGCGGCATCGTCATCGCCCAGGTCAAGCGCATCACCAAGGACGGCTCGCTCAGGCCGCACGACGTGCGCGTGCCCGGCATGCTTGTCGACTATATCGTTGTCGATCCCGACCAGAAGCAGACGACGCAGACGGCTTACGACCCGGCGATTTCGGGCGAGATCATGCGCCCGCTCGACAGCTTCCGCGTGCCGGAGTTCAACATCCAGAAGGTCATAGCCCGGCGCGTCGCGCAGGAGCTCGAGGCTGGTAGTGCCGTCAATCTCGGCTTCGGCATCTCGGCCAATGTGCCGCGCATCCTGCTCGAAGAAGGCCTGCACGGCGAGGTCACCTGGGTGATCGAGCAAGGGGCAGTCGGCGGCGTACCACTGCTCGATTTTGCCTTCGGTTGCGCGTCCAATGCCGACGCCTTCATGCCGTCGCCCTACCAGTTCACCTATTTCCAGGGTGCGGGCTTCGATGCATCGCTGTTGTCGTTCCTGGAGATCGACCGCAGCGGCTCGGTCAATGTCTCCAAGCTCAGCTTCCGGCCGCATGTGACGGCAGGGGCGGGCGGCTTTGTCGACATCACGGCGCGGGCCAAGAAGATCGTGTTTTCCGGCATGTTCAATGCCGGTGCCAAGCTCGACATCGCAAACGGCAAGCTCGTCATCGACAAAGAAGGAAAACTCAAGAAGCTGGTCAACGAGGTTGAGCACGTCACCTTCTCGGGCCGGCGCGGCGTCGAGCAGGGCCAGGACGTCACCTATGTCACCGAGCGTTGCGTGATGAAGCTGACGGTCGACGGCATCGTGCTCACCGAGATCGCGCCCGGCGTCGACCTTAGGGCGCATATCCTCGACCAGTCGGAATTCCCGCTTATTGTTTCCGACAAGCTCAAGCTGATGGACGCGGCATTGTTTGCGGATGCGCCGATCGGGCTCAAACTACCGCGCAGGGCCGCGCGTACCCTTGGTGGTATCAATGGCTGACCAGCGCATCAAGGTCGAGGTCTCAGGCCATGTCGCGGTCATCACCGCGGCGCGGCCCGACAAGTTGAACGCCTTCGACATCGATATGCTCAAGGCGCTCTCGGCTGCCTGTGACGAGGTCGAGGCCAATGCTGACGTTCGTGTCGCGATCCTTACCGGTGAGGGCAAGGCGTTTTCGGCCGGTGGCGACATCAAGGCCTGGGGCGCGATGACGCCGAGCGAGTTCGGCCATGCCTGGGTGCGCTTCGGCCATCGTGTGTTCGAGCGGCTGGCGACGCTGCGCGTGCCTTTGATCGCGGCAATCAACGGCCATGCGCTGGGTGGCGGGCTGGAGCTTGCCATTGCGGCCGACATTCGCATCGCCGAACGGCACGTTAAGATCGGCCTGCCCGAGACCGGGCTCGGCATGGTGCCGGGATGGTCGGGCACGCAGCGGCTGGTGCGCCGAGCAGGTGCGCAGGTCGTGCGTCGCATGGCACTGGGCGGCGAGGTTTTTTCCGCCGAAGAAGCCGCAGCACTTGGGCTGGTCGACAAGGTTGTTGAAACAGGTGGGGCGCTGACAGCGGCGCGCGAATACGCAGACCGCATTGCAGCGCGTGGTCCGGCGGCGGTCGAAATCGCCAAGCTGATGATCGCCACCGCCAATGGCGAAGACAATGGAACCGCCGTCGAGGCGCTCGGCTCGATTCTCGTCGCCAAGACCGGCGACCTGAAGGAAGGGCTTGCCGCCTTCAGCGAGAAGCGCGCGGCGAAATTTTCGGGAGAATGGTAATGACGGTCCTGATGCGCCCCAAGCCGCTCGACGGTTTCAAGGTTCGTGAATTCAAGATGCTGATCGACGGCAAATGGGTCGCCGGTTCGACCGGCACGACCATCGAGCGCGCAAGCCCCGGACATGGCGTTGTCGTCAGCCGTTATCAGGCGGCGACAAAGGCCGATGCCGAGCGGGCCATTGCGGCAGCTCGTCGCGCGTTCGACGACGGCCACTGGCCGCGGATGACCGGTGCCGAGCGTTCGCTGATCCTGTTGCGCGCCGCCGATATGATCGCTGCGCGGGCGGACGAACTTGCTTTTCTCGACTGCATCGAATCGGGCAAGCCGATCTCGCAGGCCAAGGGAGAACTGGCCGGGGCCGCCGACATCTGGCGCTATGCCGCTGCCCTTGCGCGTGACCTGCATGGCGAGAGCTACAACACGCTCGGCGACGGCACGTTGGGGGTGGTTCTGCGCGAGGCGATCGGCGTGGTTTCGATCATCACACCGTGGAATTTCCCGTTCCTGATCGTCAGCCAGAAGCTGCCCTTCGCGCTCGCCGGCGGCTGTACTGCGGTGGTCAAGCCGTCGGAGCTGACCTCAGGCTCGACGCTGGTGCTCGGCGAGATTCTGCTCGAAGCCGGCGTTCCGGCTGGCGTGGTCAACATCATCGTCGGCACCGGCCTCGAGGCCGGCGCGCCGCTGACCAGCCATCCCGATGTCGACATGGTGTCGTTCACCGGCTCGACTGGCATTGGGCGCCTGACCATGGCGAACGCGGCGCAGACGCTGAAGAAGGTGTCGCTGGAACTCGGCGGCAAGAACCCGCAGATCGTTTTCCCCGATGCCAATCTCGACGATTTCGTCGATGCGGCGGTGTTCGGCGCCTACTTCAATGCAGGCGAATGCTGCAACGCCGGTTCGCGCCTGATCGTCCATCGCGACATCGCCGAAGACGTTACCAGCCGCATTGCAACCCTCTCCGCCAAGGTCAAGGTCGGCGATCCGCTTGACCCCGAAACGCAGGTTGGTGCGATCATCACGCCGCAGCATCTTGCGAAGATCGTCACTTACGTGAAAGGTGCGAGAGACAGTGGCGCTGACGTCGCCATCGGTGGTTCCGCCGCCGATCTCGGCCTTGGCCAGTACATGGAACCGACGATATTGTCGTCGGTCGCCCCCGACATGGCGGTGGCGCGCGAGGAGGTGTTCGGACCGGTGCTTTCGGTACTTACCTTCGAGACCACGGACGAGGCGATCCGCATCGCCAATTCGATCGACTATGGCCTGTCGGCTGGCGTTTGGAGCCGCGACTTCGATACCTGCCTGACTGTCGGCCGGCGGGTACGCGCAGGCACCGTGTGGATGAACACCTTCATGGACGGCGCTTCCGAATTGCCGTTCGGCGGTTACCGCCAGTCAGGCATCGGCCGCGAGCTCGGCCGCCATGCGGTGGAGGATTACACCGAGACCAAGACGCTCAACATGCATATCGGACCGCGCACGGGCCACTGGATGCCGAAGGAGGCACGGGCCTGACGGTCAAGAGGAGGAATTCCCCGAGGCGGGGCCGAAGGGAACTTATGCCACGCAATCGTGCGTGAGGAACTTGCAACCGGGAGGAACTGGAATGCGTAAGTTTTTGATGAGTACGGCAGCTGTTGCGGCGCTGTTTGCCGCGCCGATGCCGATGGCGCATGCCGATGAAAGTGTGGAAGTGCTGCACTGGTGGACGTCGGGCGGTGAAGCTGCTGCACTCAACGTGCTGAAGAAGAACCTGGAAGCCCAGGGCGTGACCTGGAAGGACATGCCAGTTGCCGGCGGCGGCGGCGAAGCCGCGATGACCGCGCTGCGCGCCCGCGTCACCGCAGGCGATCCACCCACAGCCGTGCAGGCACTTGGCTTCGACATCACCGACTGGGCCAAGCAAGGCGTGGTTGGCGACCTCAGCGAAATGGCTGACAAGGAAGGCTGGGACAAGGTCATTCCGGGCGCGCTGCAAAACTTCGCCAAGCATGACGGCAAGTGGATCGCAGCACCGGTCAACGTGCACTCGACCAATTGGGTCTGGATCAACAAGGCCGCCCTCGACGCTGCCGGAGGCAAGGCGCCCGAGACGTGGGACGAATTGATCGCTGTCCTCGACAAGATGAAAGCTAACGGCATCATCCCGATCGTCGGCGGCGGCAATGCCTGGAACGCGTCGACGATGTTCGACTCCGTGGTGCTGTCGCTAGGTCCAGACTTCTACAAGGCGTCGATGATCGACCTCGACCCTACTGCACTGAATTCGGACAAGATGGTCGAAGCCTTCGACCGCTTGGCGAAACTCAAGTCATATGTCGACAGCAATTTCTCCGGGCGTGAGTGGAACCTTGATTCCGCCATGGTCATCGAGGGCAAGGCCGGCATGCAGATAATGGGCGATTGGGCCAAGGGCGAGTTTGTCAATGCTGGCAAGAAGCCGGGTACCGACTTCGTCTGCATCCGCTTCCCCGGCACGCAGGGCGCCGTCACCTTCAACTCCGACATGTTCATGATGTTCAAGGTCGGCGACGACAAGAAGAAGGCGCAGCTGCAGATGGCTGCCGACATCGAAGACCCAGCGTTCCAGTCGTCGTTCAACGTGGTCAAAGGCTCGGCGCCGGCGCGCACCGATGTGCCTGATACGGCTTTCGACGATTGTGGCAAGAAAGCCATCAAGGACCTTGCCGAAGCCAACGAGAAAGGCACGCTGTTCGGCTCGATGTCCCAAGGCCATGCCAGCCCAGCTGCAGTGAAGAACGCCATGTATGACGTCATCACACGCCAATACAACGGCGACATCGACTCCAAGGCCGCGGCCCAAGCGCTGGCCGAAGCGGTTGCCGCAGCCAAGGGCTAAGTTTAGCCCAGTGCCCCGGCTTCGGCCGGGGCACCCTTTACCAGATCAACCCAGAGGCTGGACCCATGGCCGATCTTACGACGACCGCACCCCGCGCGGTAGCGAACCCGCGCGCGACGATGCAGGATCTTCTGCCGAAGCTCGTGCTGGCGCCGAGCTTCGCGGTGATCCTTATCTTCGTGTACGGCTTCATCATCTTCACGGCCTTCCTGTCGTTCTCAGGCTCGAAGCTTTTGCCTGATTTTTCGACCTGGGTCGGCTTCGGCAACTATGTCAGGCTGTTCAACCATCCCAACTGGATCACGGCCCTCAAGAACCTCGCCATCTTTTCGGTGCTGTACATCGTCGTGTGCAGCGCGATCGGACTGGCGCTTGCCATCTTCCTCGACCAGAAGATCCGCGGCGAAGGCTTCCTGCGGCCGATCTACCTGTACCCCATGGCGTTGTCGTTCATYGTCACCGGCGTTGCCTGGAAATGGTTCCTCGATCCGGGCATCGGGCTTGAGCACGTCATGCAGTCATGGGGCTGGGAAAGCTTTTCGTTCCGCTGGATCAAGGACGGCAAGATGGCGATCTACACCATCGTCATTGCCGCGGTCTGGCAGTCCTCGGGCTTCGTCATGGCGATGTTCCTCGCCGGCCTGCGCGGCGTCGACAATGAGATCATCAAGGCCGCCCAGATCGACGGCGCCTCGACGCTCACCATCTACCGCCGCATCATCATTCCGCTGATGCGCCCAGTGTTCCTCTCGGCTTTCGTGGTGCTCGCCCACCTCGCCATCAAGTCCTACGACCTTGTCGTGGCGATGACTGACGGCGGCCCCGGCACCGCGACCTGGACCCCGGCATTGTTCATGCAGAAATTCACATTCGGACGCAACGAAATGGGCATGGGCGCCGCTTCTGCGATCATCATGATGATGATGATCTTCACCATCATCGTGCCCTATCTCTATTCCGAGCTCGGGGGGAAGAAAAAATGAGCGCTGCTTCCCAAGACGTCGCCACCCGCAACAGCATCTTCGCCCGCGCCATCATCTATGTCGTGCTCATCCTGTTTGCGATCTACTACCTGCTTCCACTCTACGTCATGGTGGTCAATTCGCTGAAGCCGCTGGAGGAAATCCGGCAAGGCAACATGCTGGCGTTGCCGCAGCAATGGACGATAGCGCCCTGGCTGTCCGCATGGTCGACGGCGCAGATCGGCGTGCAGCCGGTCGGGCTCAAGCCCTATTTCATCAACTCGGTGCTGATGGTCGTTCCTGCGGTCGCCATCTCCACCATCCTCGGCGCGCTCAACGGCTATGTGCTGACCAAGTGGCGCTTCAAGGGTGACAGCATCGTCTTCGGCATGATGCTGCTTGCCTGCTTCATTCCGTTCCAGATCGTGTTGATCCCCTCGGCCCGCATCCTTGGCCTCACCGGGCTTGCCGGCACCATCACCGGGCTGGTGCTCATCCACGCCATCTACGGCCTTGGCTTCACCACGCTTTTCTTCCGCAACTATTACGAGGCGTTTCCAACCGAGCTGATCCGCGCGGCACAGATCGACGGTGCCAGCTTCTTCCAGATATTCCGCCGCATCCTTCTGCCGTCGTCGGGGCCGATCATCGTCGTCACCGTCATCTGGCAGTTCACCAACATCTGGAACGACTTCCTGTTCGGCTCGTCCTTCTCGGGCTTCAACTCCATCCCGCTCACGGTGGCGCTGAACAATCTGGTGAACTCGTCGACCGGCGTGAAGGAATACAACGTGCACTTCGCCGGTGCGATCCTCGCGGCCCTTCCCACCCTCATCGTCTACATCGTCTCCGGACGCTACTTCGTGCGCGGCCTGATGGCCGGCGCGGTCAAGGGGTAAGCCCATGTCGTTTCTCAAGATCAGCAATCTCTACAAGTCCTATGGCCAGGTGGAGATCCTCAAGGACATCAACATCGAGATCGACAAGGGCGGTTTCCTGGTGCTGGTCGGCCCGTCGGGCTGCGGCAAGTCCACGCTGCTCAACACCATTGCCGGACTCGAACCGATCACCTCGGGCGAGATCGCCATCAACGGCAAGTCGGTGGCCGGGCTGCATCCGTCCAAGCGCGACATCGCCATGGTGTTCCAATCCTATGCGCTCTACCCGAACATGACGGTTGCGGGGAACATCGCCTTTGGCATGGAAATTCGAGGCGTGCCCAAGGACGAGCGCGAAAAGGCGATCAAGACCGTCGCCGACATCCTGCAGATCGGCCATCTGCTCGACCGCAAGCCGAGCCAGCTTTCCGGCGGCCAGCGTCAGCGCGTCGCCATGGGCCGGGCGCTGGTGCGCGATCCGCAGGTGTTCCTGTTCGACGAGCCGCTGTCCAATCTCGACGCCAAGCTGCGCGTCGATATGCGCACCGAAATCAAGCGCCTGCACCAGCGCATGAAAACGACCATCGTTTATGTCACCCATGACCAGATCGAGGCGATGACGCTGGCCTCCAAGATCGCCGTGCTGAAGGACGGTGTGTTGCAGCAGTTCGGCACTCCGGCCGAGATCTACAACAGCCCGGCCAACATGTTCGTCGCCGACTTCATGGGCTCGCCGGCGATGAACCTGCTCAAATGCCGTCTCGAAGGCGGTGCGGGTGGTCTCAGTGTCATTCTCGATCGCCCTGGCGATCAGCCGCTGGCACTGCCTATCAAGGTGGCCAACGGCGCGCTCGGCGCCTATTCCGGCAAGGAGATCATTTTCGGCGTGCGGCCTGAGGCGCTGACCGACCCTGATGGCGCCGACCGCAACGCCAAATCCATCGCCGAAGGCGAGTGCCTGATCGAGGTGGTGGAGCCGGCCGGCTCCGACACCTTCGCCGTCACCAAGCTGGGCGGCAAGGAGGTGGTCGCGCGGCTGCGTGCTGACGCGGCCATACATGCAGGCCAGAAGACGAAGCTCGCCTTCAACCTCGACAAGGCGGTCTTCTTCGACCCCACGAGCCAGCTGCGTATCGCCTGAAATGCCTGGATCGCCTGACATCGTCATCATCGGTTCAGGTGTCGGCGGGGCTACGGTCGCCGCTGGCCTTGCTGCGACCGGCGCCGAGATCCTGATCCTGGAGACCGGCGGCCACATCGAGGACCGCCCCGAAAACCGCGACCAGCGTGCCATCTTCCAGCGCGGCCATTTCCGCCCTGATGAGACCTGGTATGAGGCCGACGGTACCGGATTCAATCCCGGCAACTACTACAATGTCGGTGGCAATTCGAAATTCTACGGTGCCGTGCTGACACGCTATCGCCGCGAGGATTTCGCAGAGATGCAGCATCTCGAAGGTGTGTCGCCGGCATGGCCGTTCCCTTACGAGGAACTGGAGCCTTGGTACGGCCTGGCCGAGGCGCTTTACCAGGTGCGCGGCGCACTTGGCGAAGACCCGACCGAACCCGTGCATTCGAAGCCCTATGGGCTGAGGCCTGTCGCCGATGAACCAGCGATTGCAAAGGTGCGGGCGCGCCTGAAGGCGAAAGGCGTGCATCCTTTTTCGCTGCCGCTGGGTGTCGACATCGAGCGCTGGCTCGCCAAGGGCAAGACGCCGTGGGACGCGCATCCCAACAGTTTCGACGGCAAGATGGATGCCGAGACGGCGGCACTTGCGATCGCGCTGAAGCATGAGAACGTCAAGTTACAGACCGGTGCCAAGGTAACGCGGCTCGAGACCGGAGCGGACGGGCGCAACATTGCTCCCGTGCATTTCACGCAGAATGGCGAGAGCCGGGTGCTGAAGCCGAAGCTCGTCATCCTGTCGGCGGGCGCGGTACAGTCGGCAGTGCTTCTGCTGCGCTCGGCCAACGACGCGAATCCTAGGGGTCTCGCCAACAGCTCCGACCAGGTCGGCCGCAATTTCATGAACCACAACTCGACGGCGGTGATCGCCTTGAGCCCGTGGTTTCGCAATGACTCGATCTACCAGAAGACCTTTGGCTTCAACGATTTCTATCTATCGGACGGCGAGGGCGGTCCGCCGCTCGGCAATGTACAGCTGCTCGGGCGCATCTCGGGCACTATCCTGAAGGGCGCCATGCCCTCGGTGCCCGAGTGGTTGCTCAACCGGGTGACCGCGCATTCGATCGACTTCTACGCGATGAGCGAGGACCTGCCGTCGCCCGAAAGCCGCGTCATGGTCGACGGCGATCGCATCGTGCTGAAATGGGTGCGCAGCAACTGGGAGGCGCATGAGCGGCTGGTGGGGAAGCTCAAGGACGTGCTGCGCAGCGCGGGCTTTCCGATCGTGGTTTCCCGCGCCTTCGACAAACGCACGCCGTCACACCAATGCGGTACCGTGCGCATCGGCACCGATCCCAAAGATGCGCCGCTCGATGTCTTCTGCCGCGCCTTCGACCACCCGAACCTGTTTGTGGTCGACGCGAGCTTCTTGCCGACGTCCGCTGCGGTCAATCCGGCCCTGACGATCGCAGCACAGGCGCTGCGCGTCGCCGACCATATTGCCAGGAAGGAGCTTGCGGCATGAGCATCCAGGCGAAACCCGTGGCCATCGTGACCGGCGCGCGCCGGGGCATCGGACTTGCGGTTGCCAAGGCTTTGGCCGAAGCGGGCTTCGACCTCGCCATCACCGACCGCGAGGAGGACCAGGCAGCGGCCGACGCTGTGTCCGGCCTCGAAAAGCATGGTGCCAAGGTACTGTTCGTCGCCTCGGACCTCGCCGGGATCGAAGGCCATGCGGCTACGGTGGCCAAGATCGTCGAGCATTTCGGGCGGCTCGACTGCCTGGTCAACAATGCCGGCATCGCCTCCAAGGTGCGCGGCGACTTCCTCGAACTCACGCCCGAGAATTTCGATGCCATCATGGCGGTCAATCTGCGCGGCACGGTGTTTTTCACGCAAGCCGTGCTGCGGATGATGCTGGCCATGCCGCAGCCAGGCCAGCGGCGCTCGATCGTCAACATCACCTCGATCTCGGCGGAGATGACCTCGCCCGAGCGGCTCGACTACTGCATGTCGAAGGCTGGGCTCGCCGCCTTCACCCAGGGGCTGGCGCTCCGGCTGGCAAGCTCCGGCATCGATGTGTTCGAGATCCGTCCCGGCATCATCCGATCCGACATGACGGCGAAAGTTACGGAAAGATACGACCGGCTGATCGCCGAAGGGCTGGTGCCGGCCGGGCGCTGGGGCGAGCCCGACGATATCGGACGCATCGCGGCAGCCCTTGCCAGCGGCGCCTTCGGTTTCGCCACCGGTTCCATCATCAAGGCCGACGGTGCGTTGTCGGTCGCGCGACTTTGAGAGTTTCGAGATGACCTACGACTACATCATCACAGGCGCCGGGCCGGCCGGCTGCGTGCTCGCCAACCGGCTGAGCGAGGACGCGGATGTTCGCGTGCTCCTGCTTGAAGCCGGCGGCGGCGACTGGAATCCGCTGTTCCACATGCCGGCGGGTTTCGCCAAGATGACCAAGGGCGTGGCCAGCTGGGGCTGGGAGACCGTGCCGCAGAAGCACATGAAAAACCGCGTGCTGCGCTACACCCAGGCCAAGGTCATCGGCGGCGGGTCGAGCATCAACGCGCAACTCTACACGCGCGGCAACGCCACCGACTACGATCTATGGGAGCGCGAGGACGGCTGTACCGGCTGGAACTACCGCTCGGTTTTGCCCTATTTCAAGCGCTCGGAAGACAACCAGCGTTTTGCCGACGACTATCATTCCTATGGCGGTCCGCTCGGCGTTTCGATGCCGTCGGCGGCACTGCCGATCTGCGATGCCTATATTCGTGCCGGCCAGGAATTAGGCATCCCCTACAACCACGACTTCAACGGCCGCCAGCAGGCGGGTGTCGGCTTCTACCAGCTGACCCAGCGCAACAAGCGCCGCTCGTCGGCGTCCATGGCCTATCTCGATCCGATCAAAAACCGTCAGAACCTCACTGCTCGCACAGGCGCACGCGTGACGCGCATCGTGGTCGAAAAGGGCAGGGCGGTTGGAGTCGAAGTGGCCCACGGCAATAGCGTCGAGTTCATCCGCGCCGAGCGCGAGGTGCTGGTCACCTCAGGCGCGATAGGCTCGCCGAAACTTCTGCTGCAGTCGGGCATCGGCCCGGCCGATCATTTGAAGGGCGTAGGTGTAACAGTCGTTCACGACCTCAAGGGCGTCGGCGAGAACATGCAAGATCATCTCGACCTGTTCGTCATCTCCGAATGCACGGGCGATCACACCTACGACAATGTCGCCAAGCTGCACCGCACGCTGTGGGCCGGCCTGCAATATGTGCTGTTCCGCACCGGACCGGTGACGTCGAGCCTGTTTGAGACCGGCGGCTTCTGGTATGCCGACCCCGACGCGCGTTCGCCCGACATCCAGTTTCATCTCGGGCTTGGCTCGGGCATCGAGGCGGGCGTTGAGCGGCTCAAGAACGCCGGTGTGACGCTGAACTCGGCCTATCTGCATCCGCGCTCGCGCGGCACCGTGCGGCTTGCGTCGAGCGATCCCGCGGCAGCGCCCTTGATCGACCCGAACTACTGGAGCGATCCACATGACCGCAAGATGTCGATCGAAGGGCTGAAGGTCGCGCGCGAAATCATGCAGCAGGCCGCGCTCAAGCCGTTCGTGCTGGCCGAACGCCTGCCTGGGCCGGGCAAAGTCAGCGACGAAGACCTGTTCGACTATGGCTGTGCCAACGCCAAGACCGACCATCACCCCGTCGGCACCTGCCGAATGGGCACCGACGACATGGCGGTGGTTGATCTCGAATTGAAGGTGCATGGCATTGCAGGCTTGCGCGTCTGTGACAGCTCGATCATGCCGCGCGTGCCTTCGTGCAACACCAACGGTCCGACGATCATGGTTGGCGAGAAGGGCGCGGACATCATCCGCAATCGCGAGCCGCTGCCCCCAGCCATTTTCACCCATGAGCGCAACGACGCGCGGCCACGAGCGCGCGCCGAGGTGAGTTAGGCGTACTGCCGGCGCCAGCTGCGTTATCTGGACATGCGAGCAGCACGTGAAGGCGCTGCTTCGGCAACCTTGTTGCGTTCGACCAAACGCGCCATGTCCGCCAACAACACGTCCTGCTCGTAGAAGGCGATACGTCCGCGACCGAGTTCTTTTGCGCGATAGAGCGCCTGGTCCGCACGCTTCAACCAGGTCCTGACGTCCTGGCGTTCCTCGCCCAGCAGCGTGATGCCGACGCTCGCGCCGATGGTGATGTTATGGCCGTCGATGTCGTACGGCGCGCACAGCACCTCTACCAGCCTGCTGCCAAGAGCCGCGGCCGCCTCGGGCTGATCGGCATTCGTTTGCACGATCGAGAACTCGTCGCCGCCGACACGCGCGATGCAGTCCGTGCCGCTCGTGCAACTGCGCAATCTGGCAGCAACTTCGCACAGGAGCGCGTCGCCCACGGGGTGGCCGAGCGTGTCGTTCACCTGCTTGAATCGGTCGAGGTCGAGACAAAGCAAGGCACCTTGCGCGCCATTGCCGGCCTCTTTAGCAGCCTCCTCCAGGCGCAGCCGGAACAGAGTGCGGTTTCCAAGTCCCGTCAGCGCATCGTGGTGCGCCATATGGGCGATGCGGGCCTGATCTTTTTTCGGCGCGTCGATGTCTTCGAGGACACCGACCCATTCAACAACATTGCCATTGTCGTCGGCGACCGGAGAACCCTGCGAGCGGACCCATAGCCACTGATCGTCCCTGACCTTGAGGCGGAACTCGACATCCAGCGGTGTCGCATTGGCGATCGCCTCGCTCCAGGCTGCCGATGAATGCGGCCGGTCTTCGGGGTGGATGGCATCGGCCCAATCGTAGCCCACGAGCTCGCTTGCGGGCCTGCCGGTCAGTTGCTCCCAGCCGGTGGCCGAACCGACCCCATCGAAAGAACGTCGCCAAAGCACGATGGCGCCTGCTTCGGCAATGACCCGATAGCGCCGCTTCTCACTTCGCAACGCCTTTTCGGCTTTCTCGAAGCTCAGCCGCAGCATTTCGAATTCGCGAATGGACGAAGGCGGCACTGACGCGTCGTTCGACAGCTTGCCGTCCGCAATCGCGTTGCTGTGGGCGACCAGCGCCTGTACCGGCTGGAGGATGCGGCGGCCCAGCCACATGGCAAGGGTGAGCGCCAGCCCGATCGCCACGATTGCACCGATCAGAAGACTCATGATGGGATCGCGCCAGCGCGCGTTGAAAACGCTTGTCGGCTCGCCGACGACGACAACCCAGCCCGGAGTGCCCTGCAGTTTCTGGAACGAAAGCATGACCGGCAAGCCTTCTGCGGTTTCTGCTTCGATCAGTCCCGAGTCGGTTCCCAGCGCCTGGAGTTTAGGCCAGTCGGGCGCGATTTGACCGACGAAACGTTCCGGCTCGCGCGAGCGCGCCACGATGCGGCCGTTGCCATCGGTCACCGCGACGAGAATGCCAGTCAGCGAGCGTTTTCCTCGCAGCAAGGTCTGCACCAGCGCGGAAGGGGAAGTCGTCAGGACAAACGCGGCCTGGCCGCCTGTCACCGGCAGCGCCAGTGACAGCAGGGGCCTGTCGTCCCTGATGACGATGTTCGAGACCATCGGCGATTGGCTCTGCAGTGCGGCCAAGGCGGTGCCTGCGGCCACAGTAGAGCGGGAACGCAAAACATGCATGCTTTCCGCGTCGACCAGTGCGACCTCACCATCGAGGCCGATCTTGCCGAAGCCTTTCTCAGACAGCGGGATCGGCTCCGCATGAGGCTGCGCAAAGGACGATGCGAGCACTTCCATGGTGGCGAAGCGCCCCTGCAGCTCGCCCTCTATGGCGTTGGCGAGCGTGCCGGCGGTGTCGTTCAACCTGGTGGTCGCGGTGTGCATGTAAGCGTATCCCGCATGCCAGACCGCAAGGGCCGAGACTGCGATTACCGGCACGAGGCAGACGAGCGCCAGCGCCAGGAGATAGCTGTTCAAGCCCCGCTGCACGCCCTGTTTCGCTTCCGTGACCACCTTGCACATACTCCCATGGATGCAACCCAGCGTAGGCCGATACCAGGGGCCGCTAATGCACCCAAAAGCCTTCCAAATGGTCAACATTTGGAGCGCTTGAGGCCGGGATAGCTGAATTCATGCCACCTCGGAGAGGAAGTTGAAGCGGGAAGCAAGGACGTCGGGGAGGTGGTACTGCAGACGCCGCTCTAGCCGAAAGGGCCGATCTGGAAGACCATGCTGACGATGGCGGCGACGCCGATGAAAAACAGGATCACTGCCGTGACGAGCGTGAACGATGGCGGGAAACTGCTTTGGGCGTGGACGAGCCCGGCAGCTCTCATCGCCTCACGCTCCCGTCGCAGGCCCAGCATGAACTGAAGATGGTAGATGATGCCGACAACGAGCATGACGATGCCCAGCGCGACAAGGGCAATGCCGAAATTGCGCGCCGGTGCTGTGCCGGTCAGCGCTGCTTGTTCGCGCAATTTCTCAAACACCTGGTAGATGGTGAAGCCGAAGCTGATCAACGCAAGCGAGGTGCGGATCACCGACATCAGGGTACGGTCGGCGCTCATGCGCGTGCGCTGGAACGCCATACCGGTTCGACGGGCGGCGAGTTCGTCCGAAACCTTGTCAAACGCAAGCGTGGGTTCCGTCGGCGTGACGTTCCTCCCGATCAAGTGCAGGGCAACAAATTCAGAGCTGGCAGCGATAGTATCTCATCGATATCTCGGGGAAGCTCGGGTCCATTCGCTCGAACGTATCCTTGTCGACCACCCTGAATGACATGGACATGCTCTGGAACATCACGGAATCGGCGCAGCTCAGAAGCACCGAGAGGTGGTCTTTCATTTCGCTTATCTTGCCAGCGGTGCAAGACATGTTCGACCCGGTGATCTTGTTGCCGTTGATGAGGATGCCTGTGGTCAAGCTGGACGTTTTGTCCTTGAATGCGATCTTGCCGTCCACCTTGTGGAATGTATCGGCGCAGTCGGTGCCGCCCGTGGTCCAGGCGCCCTGCAGTGCGTCCATCGACGCAGCCTGCACACCGGTCGCAAAGATCATTCCCGCCGCAGCGAGTGCGAAAGCAACTCCATTTTTCGACATCACGGGACCCTCAGCCTCCTGTTAGTCAGGGAATGCTAGGGCGTGTCGCAAGGGAATGCTAGAGGCGCTCATCGATGGGCAACAGGAAAGGTGACGGTGGTCACGCGGCATGAGCATGCTGCTAGCGTGCAGGCGCGTTTCAAAGATTTTTGACAGTTGCATACTGGCCAAAAGGATACGCCTGGACAAGTATGCGGCGGATGGGGAGCTTGCGGAGCGACGGCGCAAGTCAAGCGAGGGGGGTACCATGAGTGACCTGCGTAAATCGTGGATCGCGTTCGGAGCGATGTTGGCCGTTGCTCTGGCCATGCCTGGGACGGACCGCGCGCTGGCTCAAACCAGCGACACCACTGCTGCAGCGCCGGCAGCGGCTGCGGACGAGAACCAGCCTGCACCGCTGACCGAAGATGAACTCGAGATACTTGTCGCGCGTATCGCGCTCTATCCCGACGATCTGGTTGCCGTTGTGCTCGCAAGTTCGATCTATCCGCTTCAGATCGTGCAGGCGTCGCGCTTCCTCGAAGACATCAAGAAGACCCCCGACCTCAAGCCGAGCGACAAATGGGACGGCAGCGTCATTTCGCTGCTCAATTATCCTGAGGTCGTGAAGATGATGAGCGACGACCTCGACTGGACCCAACAAGTCGGCGACGTCGTTGCCAACCAGCAGAAGGACGTGCTGGTTGCCATCCAGCAGTTGCGCGACAAGGCGGTGCAGAAGGGCGTTCTCAAATCCGGCGAGAAGGTGGTCGTTTCGAAGGAAAGCGACAAGGTAATCATCAAGTCGTCCGACCCGCAGACGATCTATGTGCCGACATATCCGCCCGAGATGCTCTACGAGCCGAACTATGTCTACCCGCCGGAGCCCATCGTCTACGCGCCATATCCTTCCTATTATTATCCCACTGCGACCTATTGGGCCGGCTTCGTCACCGGCGCAGCCTGGGCTGCGGCCGTCGACTGGAACCATTGGGGCGCATGGGGTGGCAATGTCGACATCGACGTCAACCGCATCAACAACCGCTTCGATGTCGATTTCAACAAGATCGACGTCAACAATATCGACGTGAACAAGATCCGGAACACGGACTTCCGAAACATCGACCGCTCGCAAATGGACCTCAAGAACCTCGACGTCGACCGCTCGAAGCTGACCCAGAACCTGCAGGGGCGGGACGGCAACGACCTGGCGCGCAAGGCGCAGACCAGGGAGCAGGGGTCGAATACCGCCGCCCGTGCCCATGACCTCAATGGCAAGGACATCAGAAAGAATGTCGCCGAAGGGCTGAAGAACAATCCTGGCGCGCAACTTCCCAAGCCTGGGCAAAAGCTCGACAGACCGGCGGTCAGGGATCAGGCCAATCGTCCGGCTGCGGCAGGCGACAGGCCTACAGCCAAACAAGTGACCGAAAGAAAGGTCGCGCCGAAAAAGCCCGCCGCCCGCATCGACGAACGCCCGCGCAATCCCTCGGCGCTCGGCAACCCGGAACGGGGCAGAGATGCGATGAACCATTCGAACTGGGGGGCTATGAGCCGTGGTGGCGGGAACCGTGGCGGGGAGTTGAGGGGCGGTGGCGGTCGGATGCACAGGTAAAAGCAGAAGCTTCGAAGACAGCCAAACCCGAAGAAATTCAGGGAGAACGACAATGAACCGCCTGTTGATCGCAGCTACCGCCGCCATCTTCATCCTGGCACCAGGAAACCACCACGCAGCGGTCGCGCAGGAAACTGCAACCGCCGACCACGACTTCGACAAGTTCATCGGAGCAAAGCCGCCGGCATTCGACGGCRTTGACGCCCTTGTCGGTGCGTTCAAGGCCGGTTTGTCGTCGTCAGACAAGGCGGCCTTCGCCAAGCTGCTTGGGCTCGACCCGGCGGCAGTTTCGGCGTCCAAGGAAGTCGACGGGAGCTTCCCTGAAATCCGGGACGCCGCAGCGCAGTCCGTCACTCTCGACGAGACCAGCCCCGATCGCCGCATACTCGTGCTTGGCGACAAGGCCTGGCCGTTCCCGTTCCCGGTGGTGAAAGCCGACGGCAGGTGGTCGTTCGACACGATTGCAGGTCTGGAAGAGGTCATCAACCGCCGCATCGGCGAGAATGAACTCGCCGCGATCGCTGCAATGCGGAGCTATGTCGACGCGCAGGAGGTCTACCACAAGACCGATTGGGACGAAGACGGTGTGCTCGAATATGCGCAGAATCTGGTCAGCACATCCGGCACCTATGATGGCCTCTACTGGCATTCCGGAGATGGAATCCCCGAGAGCCCGGCCGGCGAGTTCGTCGATGAAAAAGCCCTGCAGAAACCGGAAGACGGCTATTTCGGCTATCGCTACCGCATCCTGAAAAGCCAAGGAGCAAACATTGCCGGCGGAGCGTATGACTACGTCATCAACGGCAATATGATCGGCGGTTTTGCCCTGATAGCGACGCCCGCACATTACGACCGAAGCGGCATCATGACCTTCGTCGTGAACCAGTACGGCACTGTCTACGAAAAAGATCTCGGCAGTGCCTCGGAAAAAGCGGCCGCAGCCATCGCCACGTTCAACCCTGACGACAGCTGGACCGTGGTCGACGAGCCGGGGGACTGAATACAGGCACAGCTCCTGAATTGTATACAGCGCCCTCATGCAGGCTTGCGGATCTCTGCTCGGCGCCACGTCGATTGGACGACCTGTAAGGCTTTTGACGAACTGCGCGATGGACGGGCACCCGCCGCGGTCGAAAGCTCAGCTGGAGGTTGTATCCCCTAAACGGTATTTTAAGTCGTTTGCGCGCAAATAATCGCAACAAGAAATGCGGGGGGTTGCGGTGTTCAAGCGCTTTTGGCAGTCGACCAGCGGTAATTTCGCGATCATGTTTTCTATATTACTGCCGGTGTTGCTGGCAGCCGTTGGCCTTGCGCTTGATGTCGCCAATCTGTCGAAAGCCAAGTCAGACCTGCAAAACGCGCTCGACTCGGCGGTRCTTGCGGCGTCGCGCCTGAGCGACCAGACAGGATCCCGCACCGACGTGTTCAACGCGTTCTTCAAGACCAACATTGCCAACAAGTCGGCGCTGGTCAACGCGACGGCCAAGCTCGAGGTCGACCAACGCGTCAATCAGATCAGAACCACAGGGACGGCCAACGCCGATGTGGCATTGAATTTTGGTTTCATATTCGGGAAAAGCGCGCGCGTTTCGGCGGTTGCCAACGCTTTTGAATCGACCGCCCGGCTCGAGGTCGCGCTGGTTCTGGACAATACCGGTTCGATGGGGGCGACCAACATGAAGGYGCTGATCGAGGGGGCAAAAGATGTCGTCAACGCCTTACAGAAGGTCAAAACCGACAGGCCTGAGCGCGAGATCCTTGCAGCGCTCGTGCCGTTCGTCACGGCGGTGAATATCCAAAGTGCCAAAGGTTTCGATATGTCCTGGATCGACACGAGGTTGGCTGTTCCGAACGACGGAAACAGCTCCAATGGCACCAATTTCAATATCACCATCGACGCGGAGGGCAAAGAATGGCGAACCGGCCATTGGAAACTCTTCAAGGCGCTGGAAGAAAAATGGAAGACCGGGCCAAAAGGCGAATGGAAGGGCTGCGTAGAAGCACGCCTCGGTGACTACGCACTGAAGGATGACGCGCCAAATATCGCCATCCCCGGCACCTTGTTTGTGCCCTATTTCGCGCCTGACGAGCCGGGTGTTGCGACTAAGGCCGCCAATAGCGGAACCAACTACAACAATAGTTACCTTGATGATCTGGGTGCCGACAAGAACACGGGCGATCGTGCCCGACAGAAATCGATAGATAAATATTTCAATCAAGGTGTCCGCGACAAAGCGATCATCAAAGATACGCCGAACTTGACGAGCGGTCCAAACTACGCCTGTCCGACACCAGTCGTTCCACTGACTGAAGATCTCGTTTCACTCGTGGGCGAACCAGAAAAAAAACCTGCAGTCGCAGGTGAGCTCGACAAGATGACATTCTGGAACGGCTCGGGAACCAATGTGTCGGAAGGGCTGGCCTGGGGTTATCGAGTGCTGTCGCCCAGCCAACCCTTTAATCAGGGCCACCCCTTCAAGTCGCAGGACACTTCCAAGGTGGTGGTGGTCTTCACCGACGGCGAAAACAATGTCTTTGGCGCGTCGGGCGCAAAAATCAACAAATCCGACTATGGTTCCTACGGGTTCCTGGATCAGGAACGGATGGGGTCGCCAAACCACGCAACCGCTCTCACGAAGGTCAACGCCATGACGGAGAACGTATGCATACGGCTGAAGAATCAGGGGGTGATCATCTACACGGTGGTGTTGGACGCGAATATTTCCGTGGCCAACCGCAAGCTCTACAGTGACTGCGCGACCACTCCGGCCAATTTTTTCCCGACCAAAAACACCGCCGAACTGAGGGCTGCGTTCCAGGCCATCGCGAACTCGATCTCGCCGCTGTACATAACCAACTGATCGAGGCCGTGTCGCGGCCGGCCCTGCGCCCTGGGGAGGTGTCGGCTGCCGATCTCGCTGGCGAGCCAGGCGTGCACGCGCGATCCGTCCATGCGCGCGGCGTTGGGGCGCGCCGCATCGTCGGCTCGCGGTCGGCCACCGGCTGCTGAGACCCCTTTGATTTTTCGCCCGACAATAGACTGAGTTGATCGCGTCTGGATCAAGGCCGCCGTCTATAGGATCTCAGCTGTCTCGGCGGGCATCGCTGGCGTCATCCAGGCCGAAATGGTTTGGTGCCGTCGACCCCAATATCGAGTCAGGTTTGGAATTTCAGGTGATAGCCGCCGTCGTCATCGGCGGCGCTAATCTTGCCGCCGGTGAGGGGGCTGCATTTGGCGAGATCATCGGCGCCTATCGAGATCATCCGCAACCGTCTCGGCCTGCCTGGAAACAATGCTTCCTGGCAAGGCGCCTTCATTGGCGACGCCATCGTGCTTGCGGTGCTGTCATCAGAATCCGCAATTTTCGTCGCAGCGAACAGGGAAGGTGGGTTCGGATGGTGGGCGTGACAGGGATTGAACCTGTGACCCCTGCAATGTCAATGCAGTGCTCTCCCGCTGAGCTACACGCCCATCCGATGGAGGCGGATACACCATTTTTGATCCGGCGCGTCAATAGCGTGTTTGGCGGAAAAATGCGCCGGATCATCATTTCCCTTGGCGACGCAAGGGAAGCGCCTATGCGGCGTGCAGCATCTTTTCGACCTCGTTGACGAGATCGCGCAGATGGAAGGGCTTCGACAGCACTTTTGCGTCGCGCGGCGCCTTCGAATCAGGGTTGAGCGCCACCGCCGCAAAGCCGGTGATGAACATCACCTTGAGATCGGGATCGATCTCGGTGGCGCGGCGCGCCAGTTCGATGCCGTCCATTTCCGGCATGACGATGTCGGTCAAAAGCAGTGAGAAAGGTTCTTCGCGCAGCCGCTCGTAAGCGCTTGCGCCATTGTCGAAGTCGCTTACCTGGTAGCCGGCGCGCTCCAGCGCCTTGACCAGGAAGCGGCGCATATCGTCGTCGTCTTCTGCCAGAAGAATGCGTGCCATCAGTAATCCCGTCCGAATCAGCGGTCGAAGCCGCCCCCCAGCAGGGGCTTCGTTAACCATCTTGTATATGAGCGCCGGACGGTAAACATCAAGTGAATGCCGCGTCGGCGCAAAGACGCAAAGGCACGATCAGCGGCGGTTATCCACATTTCGAAGTGCTGGACACCGGCGGCGGCAGGTGGCACTTTCGAGCGATGAGCAAGTGCATTTCGCAGGTCCATCAACAAAGATGACGCCAGCCGAAGATTTCTCGGTGTTGCCGCCGTTCGAAGTCCGGACGAGTGCCGAGCAGCGTGTGCCGTTCGTGTTCAATTCGCCGCATAGCGGGCGCTGCTATCCCGACCGATTCCTGGCCATGACCCGGCTAGATGCCACCTCGATCAGGCGCTCGGAGGATTGTTACGTCGATGAGCTGTTCGGAGCGGCGGTTGCCCTTGGCGCGCCGATGCTGGCCGCGCATTTTCCGCGCGCCTATCTCGATGTGAACCGCGAGCCTTGGGAACTCGATCCCCGGATGTTCGCCGAGCCGGTGCCGTCATTTGCCAATATCCGTTCGGCACGTGTTGCCGGCGGGCTCGGCACGGTGCCGAAGCTGGTCGGCGAGGGGCTCGACATCTATGCCGGCCGGCTGCCGCTGGCCGAAGCAATCGGGCGCATCGAATGYGTCTACAAGCCCTACCATGAGGCGCTGAAGCGGCTGGTCACGCGCACGCACGCACGTTTCGGCTATGCGGTGCTTGTCGATTGCCATTCGATGCCGGCGTCGATCCGCATCGGCGACAATGGGGTGCGGCCCGATTTCATCGTCGGCGACCGGTTCGGCACCTCTGCTGCATCTGCTCTGTCGGAGTGTGCGATCGGCCTGCTTGCGGCGATGGGTTATACCGTGGCGCACAATAAACCCTATGCGGGCGGCTTCATCACCGAGCATTATGGCCGGCCGTCGCGCAAGCTTCACGCGCTGCAGATCGAGATCAATCGCGGGCTCTACATGGACGAGCGCACCTTCAAGAAATCGGCGGGCTTTTATGCGCTGGCGGACGATCTGGCCCGGTTTTCCGCCGATTTGATGGCGGTTCCGGATCATTACTTCCTCGACCTGCCGCTGGCGGCGGAATAGCCGGGGCCAGGGAACGGCTAAAAAAAGACCGCTCCGGAGAGCGGTCCAAGTCTAGGGAGGAAACGCCCAAGGAGGGCATGGACAGGAGAACCTGTCCGAAGCCGAGATTATTGTGCGCTGCACAAAAGTCAAGGCGCGCTTTGGGACTTTTTAAATCATGGTGATGTGGTTATTGCCCGCTGGGGTTATGGCGTGTCATCCACGCAACAATTGAGATTGGGGTGAATAATGGTCGACGCCGAGTTCATGCGACGGATCGCAAGCGCAGCTGCTGCCGAGACATTGCCGCGTTTTCGCCGGCAGGGTGCCGTGGCAAACAAGCTTGCTGGCGGCTTCGACCCGGTCACCGAGGCCGACCAGGAGGCTGAGCGCGCCATTCGCGCGCTGATCAACGCCGAGTTTCCCGATCATGGCATCCTGGGCGAGGAGCATGGCAGTGAAAACATCTCCAACAGCCATGTCTGGGTCATCGATCCGATCGATGGCACCCGCGCCTTCATTTCCGGCCTGCCGGTCTGGGGCACGCTGGTCGGGCTGACGATCGATGGCGACGCGGTTGCCGGGGTGATGTCGCAGCCCTTTACCGACGAGCTGTTTTTCGCCGACGGCAACGGCTCGCACTACGAGGGCCCGGGCGGGCCGCGCAAGCTTGCGGTGCGCAAGACGACAGCACTTTCCGAAGCGACGATGTTCACCACCACGCCGGCGCTGTTCAAGGGCGAGATGCGCAAGCGCTATGACCAGCTGGAAAGCCAGGTGCAGCTCGCGCGCTACGGCACCGACTGCTACGCCTTCGCCATGGTCGCGGCGGGGCAGGTCGACATCGTCGTTGATCCCGGCCTCAAGCCCTATGACATCGTGGCATTGATCCCGATCATCGAGCAGGCCGGCGGCATCGTCACCACTTTCGACGGCGGTCCGGCAGAAAATGGCGGCGACATCATTGCCGCGGCCACGCCTGAGCTGCATGCCGCGGCGATGGCAGTTCTCCGGGGCTAGGGGCTCGTCAGTCCACCGTCGCGGGCGTTCCGGGCACGAAGGCCGAGACGGCCGCGAGCAACTGCTCGCGGTAGATGTCGACTTCCTGCAGGATCTCGTGGCGGGAACCGTCGATGGTCAACAGCGACGCCACCCGGCAGCGGTTGGCATATTGCTCGACGTCGCGCGTCGACACCACCTCGTCGGCACCTGCGGTGATGATCAGCATCGGCACTTTGAGCGAGGCGATGAATGCCGGGTCGCGCACGGTTTCCGAGGCCTTGGCCGCAGCGCGCAGCCAGGCGATTGTAGGGCCTCCGACCGACAGCTCGGGATAGGTCTCGTAAAGCAGGATGTTGCGGCGATAGCGGCGTTCGTCGCTGGTCAGCTTGTTGACGGCGAAAGGCGTTCCCTCGCGTGGGCGCGGYCCCCAGGCGACATAAAGCCGGCCGAGCCCGAGCCAGCACATCGCCGTGGTGAGGCGCTTGATCGTCTTCATCGACAGCGGCGCGCCAATGACCGACAGGAACGGCGCCACCAGCACCATGCGCTGGACACGGTTGCTCATCAAAGGGGCCGCCAGCATGGCGATCAGTGCGCCGCTCGAATGGGCAAGGATGAAGAACGGGCCACGGCAGTCGGGCAGCACGATCTGCTCGAAAAAGGCCTCGAGATCTTTGACATAATGATCGAAGCTTTTGACGTAGCCGCGATGACCGTCGCGCAACAGCCGTTCGGAGGCACCCTGGCCGCGCCAGTCGAAGGTGGCGACCGCATGGCCATGAGCGGAAAGGTTGCGAATGGTCTCGAAATACTTCTCGATGCACTCGTTGCGGCCCGGCAGCAGGATCACAGTGCCCATGAAGGGCTGGCTGGTCGCCGGAAACAACGCATAGCGCAGCCGCTTGCCGTCATGTGCGGTGAAGTTGCCGCCCGTGGCCCTCTCCGGAACCGGATTGCCGGGGATTTCGTGGAACAGGTCCGTCATCAGGCGCTTCGGCTTGGAACTCGCTGCCGTGGGATCAGGCTATCTCAAAGGGTGATAGAAAGGGCAGCGGCGAAAATCAAAGGAATTCCGTCACGAAGCCGAAACGAATGAGGCCGGAGGCAGCTTGCGGGATGCCTCCGGCCTCTGTCGTTCCGGGAGGAAGGGACGTTACAACCCGGTTCGGCCTCGTCGGCAGCGTTCTGTGGCGCTGCCTGTTCGTGAACTTGAATGCACTTTAGGCGAGGCGACCTGAACGGACACCGAAGGGTCGGTTCATCTTCGGTTCATCAGAGGAAGGGGCGAAAAAAACCTCTTCGTTGCATCTCTTGAAATGGCTTTGGGCGACACCCAAATATCTCCTGCGGCGCCCAATATCGGGGCCGCTGATCACCGCCGGGACGCCAAGAAGGGTTTCGGCACAGGTCACGCGCAAACCTTGTTGCTCACTGGAGAACACCCATGCGTCACGTTGATTTTTCCTCGCTCCACCGCTCGACCGTCGGCTTTGACCGGCTGTTCAATATGCTCGACGGCCTTGGYCAGCCTGAAAGCGGGCAGACGACCTATCCCCCCTACAACATCGAGCGTACCGGCGAAGATGCCTATCGCATCAGCATGGCGGTTGCCGGCTTCTCGGAAACCGAGATTTCGATCGAAGCCCATCGCAATGTGCTGACCGTGAAGGGCGATCGCAGCAATGAAGCCACCGGCGAMGGTTCGGAGCTGCTGTATCGCGGCATCGCCTCGCGCGCTTTCGAGCGACGCTTCCAGCTTGCCGACCACGTCGAAGTCGTGGGTGCTACCCTCAAGAACGGTCTGCTTCACATCGATTTGAAACGCAACATCCCGGAAGAGCACAAGCCTCGCAAGATCGAGATCGCGGCTGCACCGGCGAAAGCCAAGCAGATCGAAGCCAACACAGTGAACTAACCAAAACACTCCTCCCAAGGAGAAAAGGCGGCGCTTTCGGGCGCCGCCTTTTTCATGTTTTGGTCAGTCAGTAAGCCTTCAGCGCAGCAGATCGCCGAAGCGGCTGATCTCGTCTTCTGTCGTGGCGAAGCTGGTGACAAAGCGGTAGAGCGTTTCGTCCTCGCCGATCTGGCCGTCAAAGCCTGCCGGCGCATGCCAGTCATAGAAGGCGGCACCAGCGTCTTGCGCCCTTTTCGCCACTTCCGTCTTGATGACCGCAAAGACCTCGTTGGCCTGAGGCTGCCAGGCGAGGCGTGCGACCGATGAGCTTGAGATCGCTGCGGCGAGCTTGGCTGTCATGGCGTTGGCATGGCGCGCTGTATCCAGCCACAGGCCGCCGTCGAAATAGGCATCGAATTGGGCGGAGATGAAGCGCGACTTGGAAAACAGCTGTGCGGCGCGCTTGCGCAGGAAGGCCATTTCCTTGGCGCGGTCGAGGTCGAACATGACAACGGCTTCAGCGCACCAGCAACCGTTCTTGGTGCCGCCGAAGGAGACGATGTCGACGCCGCGCTTCCAGGTCATTTCGGCGGGCGTGGTCTCAAGCGACACCAGCGCATTGGCAAAACGCGCGCCGTCCATGTGCAAGGGCAGCGAATACTGGCTGGCAATAGCCGAGACGGCCTTGATCTCGTCCAGGCTGTAGACGGTGCCGACTTCGGTCGACTGGGTCATGGAAATTGCCGAAGGACGGCCCGAGTGAACGAACTCCGGCGCGAAACGAGCAACCGCCCGTTCCAGATTCTTGATATCCATGCGCCCGAATGCACCGTCGACCGGGTGCAGTCTCGAGCCGCCGGTGAAGTATTCCGGCGCGCCGCACTCGTCCTCGATGATGTGAGCCTCGCGATGGCCAAACGAAATTCCGCCTGGCTTGTTGTAGGCGGCCAGCGACAGCGAATTCGCCGCCGTTCCGGTCGCCACGAAGAACACAGCCACTTCGCGTTCGAAAATCTCGGAGAAGCGCTTATAGACCGCCTGGTCGAGATCGCCGTCGCCATAGGCGCGGCTGAAGCCGGCTGCGCTGGCGTTAAGCCGTTCGGCGACTTTGGGATGAGCGCCGGCCCAATTGTCTGATGCAAAGAACATTTTGTGCGTCCGTAATGTGGCTGTCGGGGACTGCGTGGCAGGATGGGCCTGAGCTAGAGCGGATTTGGCGATTGTCGGCAAGTCCGCGAGCCGGAATTCGATTGAGGCAGAGCCGGACACGCATTTGACCGGTTGTTCAAAAATTACGCCGAATGCGAGTTCGGCGTAATTTTGTGTCTTCGAAACGGCGGAAAATTCGTGAATCGGTCTTGTGCGTATTCAAGAATTCTGTCATATCGAATTTAGGACAGTAG
>NZ_JBFUKO010000002.1:0-44689 GCF_056400805.1 Aminobacter sp. P4_H6_2 | reverse complement strand
GGGCGGGATCACGCCGAAACTGTTGATGCCCGGGATATCCGTGGCGGTGAAAACTGCAACGACCCCGGCATTGTCGGTGACATAGGCGTCGAGATCGCCGAACGAGAATGCCGCGTGGTGATGCGGCGAGCGGACGACCAACACCACAAGCGCATCAGCGGGAAATGCATCGCCGCCGAATTTTTCCGTGCCCGTCACCTTCGGCACGCCGTCGAGCCTGACAGGAGAAGCGCCAACGGCCCGGCCTGCGGGTGGAAGGCGGAAATCGAGGGGCGTGACGTGCTCATGCGCCCCCATCACCGCCTGAACAATCTTGCGGTAGCCCGTGCAGCGGCACAAAATCCCGCCGAGCGCGTCCTGCACCTCGGCCTCGCTTGGCCGTGCATTGCGTTCCAGAAGCGCGGTCGCGGTCACCAGCAGGCCTGGCGTGCAGATGCCGCATTGGGCCGCGCCATGCGCCAGGAACGATGCCTGCAGAGCGGACAGGCCGCCGTGGCTGAGCCCCTCCACGGTGCGGACCGAAGCGCCTTCCACCGAGGCGACCGGCAACAGGCAGGCGCAGACCGGCTCGCCGTCGAGCAACACTGTGCAGGCACCGCAGTCGCCGGCATCGCAACCCACCTTGGTGCCGGTCAGCTTCAGGTCGTCGCGCAGGATGGACGACAGCCGCCGCATCGGTGCCGCCGAAACCGAAACCGGCGCGCCGTTGACAGTGAAGCTGATCGGCGCGCGGTCGGTTTTCATGCGGCCACCCGTTTCTGAGAGCCGTAGGCCGCCTGCAGCAGCGCGCGCGTAACGATCTCGCGCGCTGCCACGCGCCGATACTCGGCACTGCCGCGGACGTCGTCGATAGGTGACAGCTCCGTCAGTTCAGCGTCGTTGACGATCCCGGCTATTTCATCCGCCTGATGACCGGCAAGTGCTGCCTCCAGCTCATGAAGCCGCTGCGCCACCGCCGAGCACGAACCCACTGCAACTGCGGCCATGGTAATCCGCCCATCGGTGTCGAGCGCGATCCGCGCTGCTGTCATCGCGATCGAAATGACGAGATAGCGCCGCGCGCCGAGTTTGACGAAGGCCGAATGCCCCGCAGCCGAAGCCTTGGGGATGCGCAGCGCCGTCACCATCTCGTCCTGGCGCAGCCTCGTCTTGCGGTTGCCGGTGATGAATTCGCCAAGCGGTAGCAGCCGAATTTCGTGCCGCGCCCTCAGTTCCACCTCGGCGTCGAGGATGAGCAGAGGTGGCACACCGTCCGCCGCAGGCGAAGCGTTGCAGATGTTGCCGGCCACGGACGCCACATTCTGGATCTGGATCGAGCCGATTTCGCGCGCCGCCTGTTTCAACGCGTCGAAGGCCGGCGGAAGCTGTGCCTTCAGGACCTCGGTCCAGCTTGTGCGTGCGCCGATGCTGAAATGGCTTTCGCTTTCGGCGATGCCGCGCAGTTCGGCCAGGCCATTGATGTCGAGCACGTCTTCGAAAAGCGGGCGGTTTCCGAGGGCGGGGTAAAAATCGGTGGCGCCGGCCAGAATTCGCCAGGACCCTTCGCTGAGCAGCGCGAGCGCTTCGTCGAGTGTTTTGGGTTTCGCGTAACGGATCACGCAATGCCTCCCGGCTGGCCGCCGGACAAAATCATTCGCATGCAAATGATAGCTCGCTGCGGCCTTTTGTCAAAGCCCGGATTGCATGTTGCGGGCAGCCACCCTGTCCAAGTTGCAGGTTGACGCGCGCTTCCATCTGACCCAGTTTCGGCGGCCCGAAAAACCAGCCTGATGGAGGCTCCATGGCCACCGACGCGCTCATCGTCATCGATCTGCAGAACGACTTTTGCCCCGGCGGCGCGCTTGCCGTGTCAGGCGGCGACGAGATCATTCCGCTGGTCAACGACCTCATCCGCAACACCGAGCACGTCCTGCTGACCCAGGACTGGCACCCGGCCGGCCATTCGAGTTTCGCCTCCAGCCATCAGGGCAAACAGCCGTTCGAAAGCATCGACATGCCTTACGGTACCCAGACGCTGTGGCCCGACCACTGCATCCAGGGTAGCCGCGGTTCCGACTTCCATTCCGGCCTCGCCTGGGCCAAGGCCGAGCTTGTGGTGCGCAAGGGTTTTCGCCTCGGCATCGACAGCTATTCGGCTTTCTTCGAGAACGACTATCTGACGCCGACCGGCCTCGCTGGCTATCTGCGCGAGCGTGGCATCGGCGAAATCACGCTGGTTGGGCTGGCCACCGATTTCTGTGTTGCCTATTCCGCGATCGATGCGGTCAAACATGGCTTTGCCACCACGGTGCGGCTCGACGGCTGCCGCGCCATCGATCTCGGCGGTTCGCTCGAAACGATGATCGGCAAGATGCGCGACGCAGGCGTGACGCTCGTCTAAACGGCGAGCAGCAGTTTGAATTGACTGGCCCAAGGCCGGTGTTGAGGGGACCGGATGAATTTCTCGCGTTTTGCGGCAGTGCCTGTGGCGCTGGCGGGTGTGTTGTTGAGTGTTGGTTCGGCCTTTGCCGCCGAAGAGGGGTTGCCAGGGGCAGCCATGTCATTGTGGTGGGCGCTGCCCTTTGCCGGCTTGCTGCTGTCCATCGCCACCGGTCCGCTGCTTTATCCGCATGTCTGGGAGCATCACTACGGCAAGATCTCAGCTGTTTGGGCAGCACTCGTTATCGTGCCGATGGCGCTGTTTTTCGGCTTGGATGTCTCGGCAGAGGCGGTGCTTCATACGCTCCTGCTTGAATACATGTCCTTCATCATCCTGCTGTTCGGGCTGTTCACCATATCGGGCGGCGTTCTGGTCGCCGGCAATATCCAGGGCACGCCTTTGGTCAATGCCGGACTGCTGCTGATCGGCGCGCTCCTGGCCTCGGTTGTCGGCACCACTGGTGCCTCGATGATCATGATCCGTCCCGTCATCCGGGCCAACGACAACCGGCGCTTCAACGCCCACGTCGTCGTCTTCTTCATTTTTCTGGTGTCCAACATCGGCGGCTCGCTGACCCCGCTCGGAGACCCGCCGCTGTTCGTCGGCTTCCTGCGCGGCGTCGATTTCTTCTGGACCACGGCCCATCTCTGGCGAGAGACGCTGCTTGTCGGCGGCATCGTGCTTGCCGCTTTCCTGGCAGTTGATTGGTATTTCCACAGCCGCGAGCAAGGCCAGCCCAAGATCAAGGATCCGACGCCGCATTCGAAGGTCCGTATCCGCGGCGTAGCCAACATCGCGCTGCTGGCAGGCGTCATCGCCGCCATCCTGTTGTCTGCGTCGTGGAAGCCCGGGATCACCTTCACCATCCAGGGTGTTTCGGTCGAATTGCAGAACCTCGTGCGGGACGCCATCATCCTGGTGCTGGCCTTCGTCTCGCTGGCCGTCACCCGCAAGGAATATCGCTCAGCCAACGGTTTTTCCTGGGGGCCGATCCTCGAAGTGGCAAAGCTGTTTGCCGCGATTTTCATCTGCATCGTACCGGTGATCGCCATCCTGCGTGCCGGGCTCGACGGCGCCCTGGCGCCGCTGGTGTCGCTGGTCACAACTCCTTCGGGTGCGCCCAACGATCTCGCCTATTTCTGGCTGACCGGACTGCTTTCGTCCTTCCTCGACAATGCCCCGACCTATCTGGTGTTTTTCGAACTGGCCGGAGGCGACCCCAAGGTCTTGATGACCCAACTCGCCAGCACACTGGCGGCGATCTCGGCGGGCGCGGTGTTCATGGGCGCCAACACCTATATCGGCAACGCGCCGAATTTCATGGTCTACGCCATCGCACGCGAGCGCGGCGTCAACATGCCGGGCTTCTTCGGCTACATGCTGTGGTCAGGCGCGGTGCTGATCCCGACCTTCCTCATCGCTGGGTTTGTTTTCTTCGGCTAGCCGACGCCGACATAACGGCGCACCAGCGTCGGGTCATCCCGCAGCCGCGCGACATCGACTGTCTCGCGGTTGCGGCCGTTTTCGATGAAGGCGACGCGGTCGGCGATGGACAAAACCGCCTCGACGCGCTGTTCGACAAGGATGGTCGACACGCCGCGCCCTCGCAGCCCGACCACCGTCTCGCGGATCTTGGCGATCATCGACGGCATCAGGCCTTCGGTCGGTTCGTCGAGCAGCAGCACCTCGGGTTCGAGGCACAGCGCGCGTGCCATCGCCAGCATCTGCTGCTCGCCACCCGAGAGAGTGCCCGAACGCTGCTTCAGCCGGTCGCGCAGCAGCGGAAACAACTCGAGCACGCCCTCGCGCACCGAATTGCCCTTGTTTCGGGCCATCAGGCCGATCTCGATGTTTTCGGCGACCGTCAGTTCGGCGAACAGTCGCCGTCCTTGCGGTACATAGGCGACGCCGGCTTTCGGCACGTCATGGGCGGGCAACTCGGTCAAGTCACGCTCGCCGAGCCTTATCGAACCGGCGCGGGCCGGCACCAGCCCCATGATCGCCTTCAGCGTCGTTGTCTTGCCGGCACCGTTGCGGCCAAGCAGGCACAGCACCTCGCCCTTGTTCAGTTCGAGGTCGAGGCGATGCAGCACCTGCACCTCGCCATAGAAGCAGTCGAGCCCTGATATCTTCAGTGCAGCGCTCATGCCTCACCCCCAGGCGCGGTGCCTAGATAGGCGTCCTGCACGGCGGTGTTGGCGCGAATTTCGGCGGGCGCGCCTTCGGCCAGTATCCTGCCTGAATTGAACACGGTGATGCGTTTTGCGAGTTCCATCACAACTTGCATGTTGTGCTCGATCAGAAGCACCGTCGCGTCCTTGGCGATCTCGCGCACAAGGGCAATGAAGTTATCGATCTCGCCGTCCGACAGACCTTGCGTCGGTTCGTCGAGGATCAGCAGCCGTGGCTTGAGTGCCAGCCCCATCGCCACTTCCAAAAGCCGCTGGTGGCCGTAGGCAAGCGTGCCGGCCTGCTCATGTGCCCGGCTGGCAAGTCCGACGCGCTCGAGCGCCTCCATCGCACCATGATGCACCGCGCCGCGCGAACGCCCGTCGGTCAGGGTCCGCTGCACCGGCAGGGCGACATTGTCGTAGGCGGAGAGATTGGCGAATACGCTGGTGATCTGAAACGTGTAGGCGATGCCTCGCCGCACCCTCAGATGCGCCGGCATTTTGGTGATGTCCTCGCCGTCGAAGGTGATGGTTCCAGCGTCCGGTGCATAGCGGCCGCAGACCAGACTGACGAATGTCGTCTTGCCGGCACCATTGGGGCCGATGACCGCGCGGATCTCGCCCGGATCGAGCGAAAAGTCGACATCGTCAACAGCGCGCAGGCCGCCGAAGTGGCGCGACAGTCCCTTGGTGGTCAAAAGCGGCGTCATGGCAGCCACCTGACCCAGCGCTCCCGCACCGTGCCGAGAACGCCTTTGCGGAAATAGAGCACGAGCAGGATCAGCATTGCGCCGACGACAAGCATGTAGGCGGAGGTATAGCTGCTGGCGATGTCGATGACATAATACATGAACAGCGTGCCGATCAGCGGCCCGAGCGTGGTCGCGGCACCGCCGAGCAGCACCCACAGCAGCGGCAGGATCGAATACTGCACCGAGGCGAAGGTTGAGCCGACATAGCCGAACAGCAGAGCATAGGCGGCACCCGCGGCGGCACAGATCATTCCTGAAGTGACCACCGCCGCCAATTTGTTGGCGAAGGTGTCGTAGCCGAGCATCCTTGTCCGTTCCTCGTTCTCGCGGATGGCAACGAGCACCCGGCCGTGGCGTGAGCGGACGATGGCGACGGTGGCAAACAGCGCCGCCGCGAACAGCGTGACTGCCATCAGGTAGCGCGTCGTTGGGTTGGTCAGGTCGAGCGTTTGCGCGCCAAGCGTGATCTGTCGAGTCTGCTGTTGCAGCACCAGTCCTTCGTCGCCGCGCGTCCATTCGCCAAAATAGAGCGTGGTCAGATAAAACACCTGCGCGAACATCATGGTTACGATCATGAAGGCGACGCCGGTTGTTCTGAGCGCCAAGAGACCGACGACCAGCGACACGACAAGACCCGCCGCAATGCCCGCGCCAAAGGCTGCCGGCACGCCCCAGCCGAGATGGTAGAGCGGCAGCCCGGCACCATAGAGCCCGGCCGAAAAGAACATGGCGTGGCCGAGGCTGAGCAGCCCGACATAGCCGAACAGCATGTTGTAGCCCATGGCGAAGACGGCGAGCACCAGCACGCGGGCAAGGACGCCGTGGTGATATTCGGGAAGCACGAAATTGAGCGCCACCAGCAGTGCCACCACGCCAACATGCAAGCCGTAGACCTTGGCTGTTGCCCCGTCCCTGTTCATTTCGGTGCCGTTCCAAACAGTCCTTGCGGTCGGAACACCAGCACCAGGGCAACGACGAGCGTGGCAATGATCTTGGCCAATGTCGGCGAAAAGAACACCGAAATGATGCCGTCGGAAACGCCGATCAGAAGGGCTGCCACCACCGTCCCACGCAGCGAGCCGAGCCCGCCGATGATGACGACGATGAAGGACAACAACAGCGGGTCGAGGCCCATCAGATAATGCGCCTGCTGGATCGGCACGATCAGGACGGCGGCAACAGCCGCAAGCATGGCGCCAAGCGCGAACACCGCGCCATAGACGCGCCCGACCGGGATGCCGAAGGCTTGTGCTGTCTCGCGGTCATATTGGGTTGCCCGCATGATGAGCCCGATCCGGGTGCGGGTCAGCACGAACCAGGTGGCGAGCAGCAAAATCGCGGAGGCGGCGATGATCGACAGCTTGTAGCCGGAATAGCCGAACCACGGCAGCTGGATGCGGTAGTTGAAGGGCGGCGCTACCGGCCGTGCCTCGGGCCCGTAGAAGGTGAGGGCCAGTTGCTGGATGATGTAGAGCAGGCCGATGGTGGCAACGATGGTGGCTTCGGGATTGTATTCGAGCCGGCGCAGCACCAGCCGCTCGGCAACCCAGGCGATGGCGCCGACGATCAGCGGCGACACCACCAGCGCGACCGCGAAGCCGAGCGCCGGGTGGCCGGTCATTGTGGTGGTGATCGCCCATGCAAGCACCGCGCCCAGCATGAAGAACTCGCCATGGGCGACATTGACGATGCGCATGACGCCGAACACCAGCGACAGTCCGAGCGCTGTCAGCGCCAGCACGGCCGAGGTGACGAGGCCTTCGAGAGTGGCAAGCAGGAGGTGAGGGAAGAAGGACATTCAGGTGATGATCGTCTGGCAGGGGTGGCGCTGCCCCTCACCCTCTCCACGTAAATGGGGCGAGGGGGGCGTCGGCGTTGCGGCCATCCTCCTTCTCCCCGTTCTACGGGGAGAAGGTCCCGGTAGGGGGATGAGGGGCGGCACCAGCAATGGCATCTTCAATTCACAGCGGCTGTGTCGTGTAGTCCGCCTCGGGCTTGTACATGCCGTCTTCGATCGCTGTCCGGTGGACGACCTTGAGCTTGCCGCTTTCGACCTTGGAGATGTTCTGGTGGCCGAAGACCTGGTGGATCTTGCCGTTGAAGATCTTGTCGCCTTGCGGGTGCTCGGGGCCTTCCTTGAATTCGGTCAGTGCCTCGGTCGCCTCGACCAGCTTGGCGCGATCCTCCGGTCCCCTGTAGCCCGAATCCTCCATCGCCTTTTTGATGACATAGAGCGTTTCCCAGCAGCCGAACATGTGGGCGGCGGTCGAAACGTCCTTGGGGTCGCTGACCGACGCGCCATTGTCGTCGATGCCGACGGCCTTGCGATAGGCCTTTTGGGCTTCGCTGTCATTGGCCTGGGCATAGCGCGGCGAGCCCTCCCAGAAATGGCTGCCGTCGAGAAATTCGAGGCCGGGGCTGTTGATGTCGACGGCCTCGAGCGAATCGATGAAGCCGAACAGCTGCGGCTTGTTCGAACCGTAGAATTCGCCGAGTTCCTTGACGAAGGTAAGCACGCCGGGGCCGACCATGACATGGTACAACACCTCGGTGTCGGCAGGGATCTGCGGCAAATATTTGGTGAAAGAGCTTTCGGTCGGCGGGATCGGGATTTGCGCCACCACCTCGCCGCCCTGCGCCTTGATGGCGGGCGCGAAATAGTCGCGGTGGTCGTATCCGAAGGCATAATCCGGATAGATCATCGTCACTTTCTTGCCGAGATTGGCAGCAACCCAGGGTGCAACCGAAGTGACCTGGGCGCGCACGTCGGTGATGCCGGGCTGGAAGACCCAGCGGTTCAGCTTGCCCGAGGCGACGTGGTAGCCCTCGCTGACCACATAATAGGGGATCTTGAGCTCGCCGGCGGTCGGCGCGGAGCCGACGACGACATGGCTGAAAAGTGTGCCGAAAACGATGTCGGTCTTGTGCTGGGAGGCGAATTTTCCGACCACTTCAGCGCCGCGCTTGGGGTCGGTGCCGTCATCCTCGACGATGATCTCGATCGGGCGGCCATTGATGCCGCCGGCGTCGTTGATCAGCTTGACCGCAGCGTTGGTGGTCTTCTCATACCAGCGGCCATAGGCAGCACCAATGCCGGTGCGGTGGGCCTGGAAGCCGATCTTGATCGGCGCTGACGACTGTGCCTGCGAATAGCGCACGAAACCGGGTGCTGCCATCAGGCCGGCGCCCGCGGCAATGCCCTTGAGCGCCGTGCGGCGGGTGAGGCCGGTTTTGCCGAGATCGAAAAAGCGATTGCTGTCAGTCATGCCCTATCCCCTTGCCGTGTCTTTTGACCAACCATGGTGCGGATCGGCGCCTCTTCCGCTCGGAATCCAAGAAACCGGCGAAAAATCGCATGTATACAAACTAGATCACCAATCCCGGGAGGTGGCAATAGTGGCTTCCGCAAGGTCAAAGCCAGCTGCATTTGCACTATCCCGCAGTGGCTGTCGAGAGCAGCCACAGGCCGAAAACGGTGTAGCCGATCATCAGCACGGTAAGCGGCAACTGGCTTAGCGAGGCGCTAGTGGCGGAGGGGTGCAACCGCCAGGCGAGCACATGTGCGAGCAGCACCGCCAGCACATGGCCACCGACGATGGCTGCCGCCTGCAGGTTCCAGACAAGCCAGGCGGAATGCGCGCCCATGACGATGCCGGCCTCGACCGGCATATGGGCCGTGCCGAACAGGTTCCAGCCTCGGGCGAACGGGTCCGACAAGGCGACAAGCGCATACTGGCCATTGACCAGGAGCGATGTCAGATAGTGCGAGAAATGATAGGCGAGCGCGATCGGCACGATCGACCAGACAAACAGCCCCGCCGCCTGTTGCAAGGGCAGGGTGCTGCGCACAAGCCTTTCGCCGATCAGGACTGCCAGCAGAGCGACCGTCGCGAGCARCGTGAACATTGCCACGAGGCCGAAGCTGTTGGTGGCGACAAGGGCGGTGCGGCCGGGCAGCTCGAGCGGGTTGATGCCGTTGAGGCCAAGCCAGAAGAAGGTCTTGGAAAAACCGTCGAAGGAGACCGAGGCAAGCGTCAGCAGCAGGAACAATGCGCCCGATGGCGGCAGCGTTTCGGCTTCGTAAAGCTTGGCGCCGGGCCAGCACAAAGCAAGGCGCAGCCGCGCGCCGTCGTTCTTGCCATCGACGATGCCGAAGCGCCCAATCATGGCGAAGAAGGCGGAGATGAACTCGCCCTGACGGCTCCAGCGTTCGAAGCCGAATGCCAGCATGGCGATGAGCGAAAACAGCCAGTAGGTTCCGGCGGCAATTGCTAGCCGCGCTGGGTCGTCGGGCGCGGGATCGATCAACTCGAACCAGGCGAAGCCGAAGAACAGGATGAAGGCTGGCCAATAGCCGACCCACACGGGCAGACGCAGCGGACTGTCGTCTCTCGCAGCGAAACCCGATGCGCGCCTGATGAGGCGGTAGGGGCCATACCACGGGTTGAGCCATCGCCAGAGATTGCCGAACAAGCCCTGCGCGAGGGTGAGGCCGACCCAAAGCAGTGTCCAGATGGTCAGAGGTAGCGGGTTGGACAGTGGATCGCGGCTACCGAAGATCCCGGCAACGACCAGTGCCGCGAAGATGGCGAAAGACAGCAGGCTGGCGGGGAGCCGCAGATCGGGGATCGAGCCGAGTGGCAAACGCCTGCGCCAGAAGGCGACGAGCCGATCCGGTGGCACCAGCGCCAATACCACAAAAGATGCCGCCACGGCCAATGCTGCGCCGGCTATGTAATGCCCGGTCGGCAGCATCAGGACATGGCCGCGGTCGGAGGCGTGGGCGAGTGCAGGCAGTGTTTGCAATGCCGTCATGCTGCTTGCTGCGGCCGACGTCGCCGCCATGCGTCGGATGGTTATACCAGTGCTGTTGTGACTTGCCCGTGCGGGAAGAGTGGCGTCAGGCATGGTCCCAACAGACCTTTGCGGCACCGCACCTAGCCCCGCCCTACACCTTCACCAACTGTTCCACCCGGTCCTTTTCGCCGAAGATGCGGAGGTAACGGGCGATTTCTTGTCTGTCGCCGGTGGCCTTGGCCGGGTTGTCCGACAGTTTGACCGCCGGTCGGCCATTGGCCTCGGTGACCTTGCAGACCAGGGAAATGGCGTTGAGCCGATCGGTTTCCACAGGCGCGCAGCCCTCGAAGTCGTTGGTCAAATTGGTGCCCCAGCCGAAGGACATGCGCACCTTGCCCTCGAAATGCCGGTAGGTCTCGATGATGGTGTCGACATCGAGCCCGTCGGAGAAGATCAGGAGCTTCGAGCTTGGGTCCTGGCCCTTCTTGCGCCACCACTCGATGATGCGCTCGCCGCCTTCGATCGGCGGCGCGCTGTCGGGGCGGAAGCCGGTCCAGTCGGCGACCCAGTCGGGTGCGTCACGCAGGAAGGCCGCGGTGCCGAAGGCGTCGGGCAAGACGATCAAGAGGTTGCCACCATAATAGCGCTGCCAGTCGCGCAGCACCTTGTAGGGCGACTGCTTGAGCTCGTCTTCACTGTTGGCGAGTGCGGCATAGACCATCGGCAGCTCATGGGCGTTGGTGCCGAGCGCTTCGAGGTCGGTGTCCATGGCCAAAAGCACGTTGGACGTGCCGGTAAAGGCCTCGCCGATGCCCTCCTTGAGCGCTTCGACGCACCAGCGCTGCCACAGGAATGAATGCCTGCGGCGCGTGCCGAAGTCGGAGATCTTGATGTCGGGCAGCATCTTCAGCCGCTCGGTCTTGTCCCACATCTTGGCCTTGGCGCGGGCATAAAGAACATCGAGCGCGAAGGGGCCGAAGGCTTTCATCACCGAGCGCGAGCGCAGCTCGTTGATGATGGCGAGTGCGGGAATTTCCCACATCGAGGTCAGGACCCAAGGGCCGGCGAAGGTCAGCTCATACTGGCCGTCGCGCTTTTCGAGCTCATAGGGCGGCAGCTGGAAGTTTTCGAGCCAGGCCAGGAATTCCGGCTCGAAGATCTGCTTGCGGCCATAGAAATTGTTGCCGCCGAGCCAGATCATCTCCTTTTTGGAGAAGCGCAGGGTGCGGGCGTGGTCGAGCTGCTCGCGCAATTCGCCCTCGTCGATCTCTTCGGCCAGCTTGACCGAAGTCGCGCGGTTGATCAGCGAGAAGGTGGCGTCGACCTTGGGGTGCATGCCCCAGATCATTTGCAGCATCAAAAGCTTGTAGAAGTCCGTGTCGAGCAGGGACCGCACGATCGGATCGAGCTTCCAGGTGTGGTTGTACACCCGTCGTGCGATGTCGGTCCTGGCCATGCCGCTTCATTCCTCCCGATACACGCCCGCCGCGCAGGCGCGACCTCGTTGACAGCTTTGAGATATAGTGCGCGGGCGAYCAAGCTGCAGACGAGAAAAAAGCAACCCTGGCCCTATCGGTTACATCGGCAGTTCCTAGCCAACTGCCACCGGTTTTTGCGCGCGTCTCTTGCGGATGCTGATCTGGCCTGTAACGGCCTGCTCGGTGCGTGCTGGAAGCTCCTCGCGCTGGGCAAACAGCCAGTCGATGAACACCTGGGCGATCGGCGCCGATCTCACCTCGTTGCGGCACACCACGTAGAACGCATCGACCGCAGGGACCGAAAGATTGAACGGCGTGACCAGCTGTCCCTTGGCCAGCAGTGTGCTCGCCGTGACACTGTCGCCGAGAGCCAGGCCGTGGCCGTGCACGGCGGCTTCGGTGGTGAGGCTTGCACCAGCCATCCGGTGCTGCTGCACCGGCTTGATATCAAGCGCGTCGGCGGCGGCCAGCCATGTGTGCCATTCCCGGCCTTCGTCGGCGTGCAGCAGCACGTGATCGGCGAGATCGCGCACGCTGCGGATAGGACGGTTGTTGATCAGCGTCGGGCTGACCACCGGGAAGAGCTCCAGTGTCGACCACTTCTTCATCCAGCAATCGCTCCACCGGCCGTCGCCGTAGAGCAGGCAGACATCGACGTCGGGCGAATGGATATCGCGGGCATCGTTGGTCGCATTCAGCGTAAGGCTGATGCCCGGATACTGGGCGGTGAAGCCGCCGAGCCTAGGCACCAGCCACAATGACAGAAGTGCCGGCACGCAACTTACAGTCAGCTTGCCCGAGCTCGTCGGCCTGGTCATTCGCGCGGTGGCCGCCGCAATACTTTCGAAAGCGCCCGATACGGCGGGCAAAAGCTCGGCGCCTTGGGGGGTGAGCTTGAGGCGCGAACCGGCACGCTCCAGAAGCTTGACCTTGAGAGTCGCTTCAAGCGCCCGGATCTGGTGGCTGATCGCGCCGTGGGTGACGTTGAGCTCGACCGCTGCCTTGGTCAGCGAGCCATGCCGTGCGGTCGCTTCGAAGGCGCGCAGCGGGTTCAGCGGGGGCAGGCGCCTGGACATCAAATCTCCACGGCTAGGACCGTTCACTGTGAGAAATTCTCACAGCCGAGACCTTAACATTATCAATTGCTATTTCAACGGCGCTGCCGGAGACTTGACCCATAACAACCAAAAAGCATGCGGGGAACACGAGGTATCAGGCTGGCCGCCGGGAGCGGACGGCTACAGGCGATCGCCCGCATTGCCGTCTCGGACCACAGGAGGAAATCATGGGTTTCGACGTCAAAAAACTTGACGAGCTGCGCAAGAAATATGGCGAAGGCCATGGCGGCGATCTGTTTGACCCAAAATTCCGCCGCGTCGCCGACAAGATCTTCAACAAGGCCGGCACGCGGCTTGCGCCCTATTCGGGCATCCCGACCTTCCTGACCGCGCCTTATCGGGAGATCGACAACGATAACCCGGATTTCGGCGACCTGCAGGTGGCGATGATCGGCGTGCCGATGGATCTCGGCGTCACCAATCGCCCCGGCTCGCGTTTCGGTCCGCGTGCGCTGCGCACCATCGAACGCATCGGGCCCTACAACCACGTGCTCGACTGCGCGCCGGTGCAGGAACTCAGGGTCGCCGACATCGGCGACGTGCCGTTCCGAAGCCGCTACCGGCTCGAGCTCAGCCATGAAGACATCGAGCGCCGCATTGGCCAGATCGTCGACGCCGGCGTTGTGCCGCTGTCGGTCGGCGGCGACCATTCGATCACCCATCCGATCCTCAAGGCGGTCGGCAAGAAGCGCCCCGTCGGCATGATCCACATCGATGCCCATTGCGACACCGGCGGCGCCTACGATCTCACCAAGTTCCACCACGGCGGCCCGTTCCGAAATGCGGTGCTCGACGGCGTGCTCGACCCCAGCCGGGTGATCCAGATCGGCATTCGTGGCTCGGCCGAATATCTGTGGGAGTTCTCCTACGAATCCGGCATGACCATCATCCACGCTGAAGAGGTGACGGGCATGGGCATTCCCGCTGTCATCGAAAAGGCCAAGAAGATCGTCGGCGACGGCCCGACATATCTGTCCTTCGACATCGACAGCCTCGATCCGGCCTTTGCGCCCGGTACCGGCACGCCGGAAGTCGGCGGGCTGACGACGCGTGAAGTGCTGGAGATCGTGCGCGGTTTGAAGGGCCTCAACCTTGTCGGCGGCGATGTCGTCGAGGTCGCGCCGCAATACGACTCGACCACCAATACGGCGCATGCCGGCGCCCAGGTGCTGTTTGAGATCCTGAGCCTGATGATGTTCAGCCCCTTCGTCACCAACAAGGGCGCATAAACAACAACAATTTCGACTGGCCGCTGTTTGGGAAGCAGCGGCCAGGTGCTAACGAGACTGTTCAACAAGCAATCATTCCAGAGGGAACCACGACATGAACATCAAGACGATATTGCAATCGACGGTCGCCGCTCTGATTGTCGCCGGCACCGCCGCCTTTGCGGTGCAGCCGGCCAATGCCGATGCGCTCGAAGACATCGCCAAGGCAGGCCAGATCAATGTCGGCGTCTTCGCCGACTTCCCGCCCTTCTCCTCGGCAAGCGCCGACATGAGCCTCAAGGGCTATGACATGGACGTGGCGCAGGCGATCGCCGACGCGCTCAAGGTCAAGCTCAATCCAGTGCCGGTGACCGGCCAGAACCGCATTCCCTACCTGACCGACAAGCGCGTCGATTTGCTGATGAGCGTCGGCTACTCCAAGGAGCGCGAGCAGGTCATCGACTTCGCCGCCGCCTACGCTCCTTACTACATCGCCGTGATCGGCCCCGCCGAGATGAAGGTAGCAGGCAAGGACGACCTCGCCGGCAAGTCGATCGCCGTCAATCGCGGTACGCTGGAAGACACCTCGCTGACCGAGGCCGCGCCCGCCACCGCCGACATCAAGCGCTTCGACAACTACAACGCCGTCATCCAGGCCTTCATCTCCGGCCAGACCCAGCTGATGGTGGTCGGCAACGACGTTGGCGCCCAGGTGCTGGCGCGCCAGGAGGCGCTCAAGCCGGAGCAGAAGTTCCAGCTTTTGACCTCGCCGTCGCATATCGGCCTCAACAAGAGCGAGGACGGTTTGAAGAAGGTGATCAACGACACGGTCGCAGCGATGCTTGCCGACGGCCGTCTCAGCAAATCGTCCGAGGCATGGCTGAAGGTGCCGCTCAACCCCGAGAACCTCAAGGATTGATCGGTGAGCTACAGCCTCGACTTCGGCTGGCTTGAAGGGGCACTGGGCGCGATCGCGCGCGGTGCCGCCATGACGATCTTCCTGATCGTGGTGACGACGCTGGCCGGCACGGTGATCTCCGTGCTGGCCGCCGCCGGCCGCCGCAGCGGTCCGCTGTGGCTCAAGCGCGCCATCACAGTCTATGTCGAGGTGATCAGGAACACGCCGTTCCTGGTGCAACTGTTCTTCATCTTCTTCGGGCTGCCGGCGATCGGCATCAGGCTCGATCCGATCGCCGCGGCCATCCTGGCGATGACGCTCAACATGGCCGCCTACACCACCGAGATAGTAGGTGCCGGCCTCGACGCGGTGCCGAAAGGCCAGCGCGAGGCGGCCTTTGCCTTGGGCTTGCGGCCGCGCCAGGTCTTCGTCAAGATCGTCTTGCCACAGGCGTTGAAGGTCATCTTCCCCGCCTTGACGAGCCAGATCGTGATCATGATGCTCGAGTCTTCGGTCGTGTCGCAGATCGCAGTCAGTGAACTCACCTACGAAGCCGACATGCTGCAGGCGCGGACTTTCCGCCCCTTCGAGACCTATTTCGTCGTCGCCATGATCTATCTCGGTCTTTCGATCGCGCTGCGCCGGCTTCTGGTCGGCATCGGCCGCCGTACGCTGTCGGCAGGCGTGTCATGATCGAATTCACCTTCTGGGATATCCTGCGCAACCTGATCTTCGCCACGCGCTGGACAGTGCTTTTGTCGATCGCGGCCTTTGTCGGCGGCGGTATCGTCGGCATCGCCATCCTGTTTCTGCGCATCTCCAAGGGCAAATGGAAACGCCGCTTTGCCAGCGGCTACATCGCGCTGTTTCAGGGCACGCCTTTGCTGATGCAGCTGTTTTTGATGTTCTTCGGCCTGCCGATGCTCGGCTTCCGCATCGAACCATGGACGGCGGCCGTACTCGGCCTGACCTTCTTTGCCAGCGCCTATCTCGCCGAGATCTGGCGCGGTGGTGTCGATGCCTTGCCGCGCGGCCAATGGGATGCCGGTGCAAGCCTCGGCCTGCACTATGTCCAGGAGCYGCGCCTGATCATCCTGCCGCAGGCCTTTGCCATTACGCGCGCGCCGGTTGTCGGCTTCCTCGTCCAGCTGATCAAGGCAACCGCGCTGACCTCGATCATCGGCTTTGAGGAATTGCTCAGGACCTCGAACGCCATCAACAACGCGACATTTGAGCCGTTCACCGTCTACGGGCTGGTGGCAGTGATCTTCTTCGTGCTTTGCTACCCCCTCACCCAATATGCCCGTTCACTGGAGGCCCGCGCCGCAGCACGCTGACACGAGCCTCCGTCATAAAAAAATCATGGGAACGTCCGGCAAAAGCCGGCAATAAATGAGGAGAAGACCGATGAAAAAGATACTGAACACCCCAATCAGCCGGCGCGCCGTGCTGGGCGCCGGTGTGGCGTCGGCGAGCCTGCTTGCCATGCCATCGATCCTTAGGGCGCAGGACAAGTCGATCAAGATCGGCGTCTATGGCGGCTACTTCAAGAAGTCGTTCGACGAGCACATCTTCCCTGAATTCACCAAGGCAACCGGCATCGCGGTGGAATCCATCGCCGAACCGACAGGCGAAGCCTGGCTGGTGCAGCTCGAACAGGCGGCCAAGGCAGGCCAGGCACCTGCCGATCTTTCGATGATGTCGCAGATCGCGATGCTCAAGGGCCAGTCGACCAATCTGTGGGCGCCGCTCGACCTTGCCAAGATCAAGAACAGCTCGAACCTGATCGAGCATTTCGTCAACAAGTATCCAGACGGCCGTGTCGCCGGCATCGGTGCTGTGGCCTGGTACATCACGCTTGTCACCAACACCAACGTCTTCCCGACCGCGCCCGACAGCTGGGCGGCGCTCTGGGATCCGGCGAACGTCGACAAGCTCGGCCTTCTGGCGCTGGCTTCCAACTCTTTCCTGCTCGAAGTGACGGCAACGACATTCATGGGCGGCACCAAGGCGCTCGACACCGAGGAAGGCATCCTGAAGGCGCTGGACAAGCTCGCCGAGGTCAAGCCGAACGTGCGGCTGTGGTATCGTGACGAGGCGCAGTTCGAACAAGCTCTGAAGTCGGGCGAAATCCCGATGGGCCAGTATTACCACGATGTTACCGGCCTGGCGGCGGCAGAGGGCCACCCTGTGCGCTCGACCTTCCCCAAGGAAGGCGGCATCCAGGATTCCGGCTCGTGGGTTCTGTCGCGTGCTTCGAAGAAGACCGAGGAGGCGCATGCCTTCATCGATCACATGTGCCAGCCAGCCGTGCAGTCGCTGATGTCGCGCAAGGTCGGCACCGCACCGACGGTCAAGCGCGATCTGCTCGACCTGACGCCGGAACAGTTCGCCGCCGTGTCGTCGGACATTCCGCCGATCATCCCGCGCTATGACCTCTACACCACCAAGGCCGACTGGATTAACCAGAAGTGGACCGAGCTGATCGTTGGGTGACCTGTCTTTCCTTCTCCCCGCCCGCGGGGAGAAGGTGGCGCGCCCCTCGATTGAACTCGGGAGGCCGGATGAGGGGCAGAGCCAGCGCGGCAAGGCTCGCACTGCCCCTCATCTGCCTTCCGGCATCTTCTCCCCGTAAACGGGGAGAAGAGACGCTTTCCACAACGCCGCTCCAACATTTCGAGGGCCCCTCATGTCCGGACTTGAGCTTAAGGACATCACCAAGACCTTCGGCAACTTCAGGGCGGTCGATACGGCCAATCTGTCGGTGCCGCATGGCAAGTTCGTCTGCCTGCTCGGGCCGTCGGGCTGTGGCAAGACCACGCTTTTGCGCATGATTGCCGGTCTTGAGGAGCCGACCAGCGGGGAGATCCTGCTCGACGGCACCGACATCACGCCGATGCCGACGCACAAGCGCAATCTCGGCATGGTGTTCCAGTCGCTGGCGCTGTTTCCGCATCTGTCGGTCGGCGACAATATCTCCTATGCGCTGCGCATCCGCGGCGCCTCGCGCGAAGACCAGAAGAAACGCTCCGACGAGCTGCTCAAGCTGATCGATCTGCCCGGCTTCAGCGACCGCCCGGTGGCAAAGCTCTCCGGCGGCCAGCGCCAGCGCGTGGCCATCGCACGTGCGCTTGCGCTGTCGCCAAAACTGTTTTTGCTCGACGAGCCGCTGTCGGCGCTCGACGCCAAGCTGCGCGAGGCGATGCAGGTCGAATTGCGCCAGCTGCAGCAAAGGCTCGGCATCACCACCTTCGTCGTCACCCACGACCAGCGCGAAGCCATGACCATGGCCGATCTTGTCGTTGTCATGGGCAACGGCAAGATTCTCCAGGCAGCTCCGCCGATCGAAATCTACCGCAAGCCRGCAGACGCGTTTGTCGCCGACTTCATCGGCATGACCAATCTGCTCGATGCGAGTGCCGACCGGCTTGGCCGCGTCTCCGTGCTCGGCCACGCCATTCCGCATCTGACGATGCCAGAGGGCTTGACCAAAGCCTCGGTGTCGATCCGCCCCGAGGACGTGCAACTGGGCCCGGTCGGCGGCGATGCGATCGCAGGCACCGTGACCTTCGTGCGCGACCTCGGCGGCACTATCGAGACCTTCGTCGAAGCGGGTGGCAAAACCATCGTTGCTGTCGCCACGCCGCGCGAACGGCCCGAGGTCGTGGCCGGCCAGCAGGTTGGCCTGATCCTGCCGGCGGAAGCCTGCGTGGTGCTCAAATCATGAAACGTGAGGCGCCGAAATCGATCGCCGACTACAGCCCGCTGTTTTTTCCCGGGCTGATGCTGATCGTCTTTTTCGTCGTGCCGTTTTCGACGATGATCGCGGTGAGCTTTTTCCAGCGTGATCCCTCGGGCTTCTACACGCCCGATTTCGTCTTCACCAACTATGCCCGCTTCCTCACGCCGTTCTTCGGCAAGGTGCTGGGCTTTTCGCTAATGCTGGCGGTGATGGTGGCGATCTGCTGCGTCGTCATCGCCTTTCCCTTCACCTTCCTGCTCACCAAGCGGCCGCGCAAGGTGCAGACGATCTGGCTGGTGTGCCTGCTTTCAGTGCTGTCGCTGTCGGAGGTCATCATCGGTTTTGCCTGGTCGACGCTGTTTTCGCGCACCGCCGGCATCACCAACCTGTTCGTCGCCATCGGCCTGATGAAGGAGCCGGTGGCGCTGCTGCCTAGCTTCTGGGCGGTGCTGACCGGCATGGTCTACCAGGCGCTGCCCTACACGATCCYGGTGCTTTATCCCGCCCTAGTCCGCCTCGACCCGACATTGCTGGAGGCCGCCCGAACGCTCGGTGCGTCGCCGGTCAGGGCTTTCCTGAATGTCGTGGTGCCAGCACTGCGCAACACCATTGTTGCGACGCTGATCATGGTCTTTGTCTTTGCGCTCGGTTCRTATCTGTTGCCGCAGATCCTTGGCCGGCCCTCGCATTGGACGCTGTCGGTGCTGATCACCGACCAGGCGATCTACCAGTCGAACATGCCGTTCGCTGCGGCGATGGCGGTGTTTTTGGTGCTGATGTCGCTGGCTCTTGTCGGCTTGACGCTGCTGGTCGGACGCAGGGAGAACGCGCTGTGAAACAGACCTTCCTTCGCCGGCTTTATTTCGCAGCCGTTGCCCTGTTCCTCGCCGCACCGCTGATCGTCGTCGCAGGCGTTTCAGTCAACGAAAAGCAGGACCTGGCCTTCCCGCCCAAAGGCTTTTCGCTAGCCTGGTACGCGCAGATCTTCGCGGATCCCGAATGGCGCAAGGCGCTGATCGCCTCGCTGTCGCTGGCAGTGACCGCCGCCGCACTGGCGGTGGCCATCGCCTTGCCGCTGGCCTGGTTCCTGTGGCGGCGCATAGCGCCCTGGGCGAACGTGTTCCAGATCCTCGGCCTCGCACCGTTCATCCTGCCGCCCGTCATCACCGCGCTCGGCATGCTGACGTTCTGGGCAACGACCGGCTTCTATGGCCAGCCATGGACGGCCGTCATCAGCCATGCGATCTTTTTCGTCACGCTCCCGCTGGTGACGCTATCGCTCGGCTTCGCCTCCATCGACCGCTCGCTGGTCGAGGCGGCGGCGACGATGGGCGCCGACGACCGCACGGTGCTCAAGACGGTGGTGCTGCCGCTGATCCGGCCCTATCTCGTCTCGGGCTACGCCTTCGCCTTCGTGCTGTCGCTCAACGAATACATCGTCGCCTACATGACGATCGGCTTCACGCTCGAAACCTTGCCGATCAAGATCTTCAACGCTCTGCGATACGGCTACACGCCGACGATGGCCTCGGTGTCGGTGTTCTTCGTGGCGGTGGCCGCTCTGGTGTTCGGACTGATCGCCAGGTTCGGCGACATCAGGAAGCTGCTCGGCGCAATGTCGTCGGAGAGCTGAGAGGTGCGGGAGCGAACCGCGCTCGTCATCCCGGAAAGCGCAGCGTAGCGAAGCTTATCCGGGACCCATTGACCAGTGCGGCCGTGCTCCACGTTGGCCGTGCCAATGGGTCCCGGGTCTCGCTGCGYTCGCCCGGGATGACGCGCGTCGTATGGCGTGCCCCCCTAGACTTCACATCACCGGCCGGCCCATCAGCCCGAGTTTTTCGCGCCTGAGCCAGCGCCACAAAAGCAGCACCGACACCACAGCGAGGCCGGCAGACAGGCCGATCCAGATGCCGACGCCATTGACGCCGAAATGGAAGGCGAGCACCGCGCCGAGCGGTAGGCCAACGCCCCAATAGCCGATCGCCGCATAAATCATCGGTACGGTCGTGTCATGGAGTCCGCGCAACATGCCGGCAGCGACAGCCTGAGCGCCGTCAACGATCTGAAACAGTGCCGCCAGCGCCAGGAACGAGACGGCAAGGCCGATGACGACGGCGTTGGCCGGGTCGTTGACGTCAATGAAGGCGCTGATCAGAAGATGCGGCCATAACAGCATGATCAGTGCCGTCATCGTCATGAACGAGACGCCCATGACATAGGCCGTCCAGCCGGCGCGGCTGACGCCCTCGGAATTGCCAGCACCATAGGCCAGGCCGACGCGCACGGTGACGGCCTGGTTGAGGCCGAGAGGCACCATGAAGCTGATCGAGGCGATCTGAATGGCAATTGCGTGTGCTGCCAGCGACGGCGCATCGATCAGGCCCATCAGCAACGCAGCGGCGTTGAAGATGGTGACCTCGAAGGCGAGGATGCCGGCGATTGGCAAGCCAAGCTTGAGCAGTCCGACAAAGCGCGGCCAGTCGGCGCGCCAGAAGCGCCCGAACAGTTGATAGCGCCGGAACTTCGGCTCAAGCGTCACCACGGCGACCATGCCGACGAACATCAGCACGCTCGACAGCGTGGTCGCGAGCCCCGAGCCAGCGACGCCCATGGCCGGAAAGCCGAGATGGCCGAACATCAGGGCCCAGTTGGCAAGCACGTTGAAGCCAACCGCTGCGAAGACGATCGCCAATGCCCAGCCGGGACGCTCGAGCGCCGAAATGAACGAGCGCAGTACGATATAGCCGTAGAATGGCAGCACTGCCCATTGCAGCCAGCGCACATATATGCCGGCCGTTTCGGCAAGCGCCGGCTCCTGGCCCATCGCCTTGAGGATCGCCTCGGCATTCCACAGAATGATCCAGATCGGGATCGAGACCAGGATGGCGAGCCAGAGCCCCTGGCGCACTGTGCGCCTGAGGTCGCGCACCGAGTGGCGCTTGCGGCCCAATTCTGTGGCGATCATCGGCGAAGTCGCCAGCATCAGGCCGAGCCCGAAGATGAGCGGCGCGAAATAGAGGTTGGAGCCGAGCGCGCCGGCGGCGAGCGCGTTCGATCCGATCCGGCCCATCATCATGACGTCGGTCGCGGTCATCGCCGTCTGGCCGAGATTGGTCAGGATCATCGGCCACGCAAGCGCCAGCATCGCCCGAATCTCGTGACGCCAAGGACTTGCCGGTGATTGCGCGCCGGTTTCGTTCGCAGACATTATTTTCGTCTTTCGTGCCGATATCGCGAGAAATGCCGCCGATGTCGGGCGATTCGGCCTCAAAACGTTTGGTTTTGCCTCGCCTTGGTCCGCTTTTTGCAGCAATCGGGCTGAAGAGGCAAGCCATGAGGGCGGCCAGGCATTGAGCCAGCGCGGTTGTTGGGATGACCCTGCGAGGGTTATGTGCCCGTTGCCGTCAGCATTCCGGGCAACCCATCTCGGATAGAAGCCAGTCGCGGAAGGCGCGGATCTTGGGCACGTTGCGGCGTGCCTCGGGATAGACCAGCCAGTAGGCGTCTTTGTCGTCGCCAAGCAGATCGAAGGGCTGGATGAGACGGCCTTCGGCGAGTTCTGCGGTGAAGAAGGTGCGCGTCAGGATCGCCACGCCCTGGCCGGCCATCGCGGCGTTCGCCTCGTAGGCTTGCGAGCCCATCGAGGTGTCGGGCCGTCCTTCCAGGCTGTCGGTAGGCACGCCAGCCAGCGTGAACCAGCGTTGCCACCAGACATCGCTGGGATCGAGGATGCGCAGCTTCAGAAGGTCGGCGGGTTCCTTGATGCCGCCGATGCTGTCGGCCAGCATCGGGCTCAGCATGGGCGCATACTGGGCCCGAAACAGCAGGTGGGTGACCAGCCCGGGCCAGTTGCCGTCGCCGGAGCGGATGCCGATGTCGACCTCCTCGCGCGAAAAGTCGACCAGGTGGTTCGATGTGTCGAGCCGCACCGCGATTGCTGGATGGCGAATCTGGAACGAGCCGATGTGCCGCGCCAGCCAGTTGGAGGCGAAGGTGAGCAAGGTGGAGATGCAAAGCGTGCCGCCCGAGCCGGCGCGGGCGGTGGCATAGGCTTCGCTCAGGATGTTGAAGGCATCTGTGACGGCGGGTGCGAGGCGGCTGCCGGCGTCGGTCAGTACGACCTGGCGAGGTTTGCGGAGGAACAGCGGCGCCCCGACGCGTTCCTCCAGCAGCTTGATCTGATAGCTCACGGCAGCCTGGGTCATGCCGAGTTCAGCCRCAGCCTTGGTGAAGCTTGAATGGCGGGCGGCGGCCTCGAACACCCTGATCGCGGCCAGCGGCGGCAGCTGCATGTTCATGATATCGCCGTCCTATGCATAAGGGCTCTTAATGGATCCAGATCGACGTTCGATTGGAATTGCTGGGCTTCCAGGACCAATATCTAGGTCAACGCATTAGCGTCTTTCAAGTATCAGCGGAGGTCGACGATCATGAACACGGCACAGGCAAGTCTCATTCATCGCGAACCGGTTTCCCTCACATCGCGTCTGGCGTCAGTCTTTACTTGGCGCACGCGCCGGCGCGTACTTGATTTCAGGGACCTGCCGGATCACCTCAAGCGCGACATGGGTTATCTCGACGGCAACGACCCTTGCGGCCGGCATCTTTGAAAGAATACCGCATGAGCACGTGTTTTCCTCTATCATATGACCGGTTCAATTCCGCCGCCAAAGCTCCTATGAGCAATGGGGTGAACAAGGACCGGTCATATGATTCCGAAGGCAGTGTACTGGGATATGGACGGCACGCTGATCGACAGCGAGCCGCTGCACGAAAGGGCGCTTGTGGCGGCCCTGCGCAGCGCTGGAATCGAGCCGCCGGCTGACCTGCATGCGCGCGTCGTGGGTCAGGCGGCGCGCCCGGTCTATGAGGTGCTGCGGGAGCAGTTCGGCCTTGGTCTCGAATTCGATGAATGGATTGCGCTCAAATACGATCACTATATGGGTCACGCGCCAAGCCTTCTGCCGCGTGATGGCGCCATGGAAATCTTTCGCGACCTGAAGGCCAGGGGCGTGGTGCAGGCAATCGTGTCAAACTCAGACCGCATGGTGGTCGAGGCGAATTTGCGCGCAGTCGGCATCCACGAGCCGACGATGAAAACAATCAGCCGCAACGATGTACGCAACGGCAAGCCCGATCCCGAGCCTTATCTGCGCGCGGCATGGCTGACCGAGATCGATCTCGCCGACACGGTGGTGATGGAAGACTCCGTGACCGGTGCGACATCAGGCGTTGCCGCGGGCATGCGCACCATCTTTTGGCCGCAAGACAAGATCGAAGGGCCGGCAGGCGCCCTGGTGGCGCATAGTGCCGACGAGGTTCGGGCGTTGCTCGGGCTGGACTGAGCGCTTGAAAATTGCCCTCACCCTTACCCTCTCTCCGTAAACGGGGCGAGGGGGCGTCGACGTGGCCGCTTGTCTCTTCTCTCCGTCTTTCACAGGGAGAAGGTGCCGGCAAGCGGATGAGGGGCGGTTGGACGTACGCGACCTCACTCAGCTCCGATACACTGGTTCCTGCTCGTCGAGGATCGCCTTGAGTTCGGCGAGGTGGCGTTCGGCCTGGCCGGGATAATCCTCTTGCTCGAGCGCTGCCTTTTCGGCGATCTCGTCGGACAGAACCCGCAGCGGCCGGCCTGTCCACAACGCCTTGATGTAGGTCTCGCAGGCACGCTCGAAATAATAGAGTCGGTTGAAGGTGTCGGCGACGCTGTCGCCAATGACCAGAACGCCGTGGTTACCCATGATCATCACCTTGACCTTGGGATCGGCAAGCAGGCTGGAACAGCGCTCGCCCTCCTCCTCGAAGGCCAGACCGCCGTAATGGGCGTCAACGACATGGCGTCGAAAGAAGATCGCCGTGTTCTGGTCGATCGGCGGCAGCGTCGAATCGGCAAGCGAAGCGAGCACCGTGGCGTGGATCGAATGCACATGCATGACGCAGCGCGCATGGGCGCAATTGCGGTGGACGGCACCGTGCAGCCCCCAGGCGGTCGGGTCGGGGGCATTCGGCCCGCTCATCGTTTCGGGATCGTTGGCGTCGATGAGCAGGAGATCGCTCGCCTTGATGCGCGAGAAATGGACCTGGTTGGGGTTCATCAGGAATTTCGAGCCGTCGTCGTTGACGGCAAGCGAGAAGTGGTTGGCCACCGCCTCATGCATGTTGAACCGCGCCGTCCAGCGGAAGGCGCAGGCGAGGTCGACGCGCTCCTCGTAGAACGGCAGGTTGGTCTGCTTGAGCTGGGTGACGGCCATGTGTTCCTCCCTGAACTGGAGGAAGAATGCAGCGCTGGTGCTTGCACGGCAACCGCCGATCAGGCGGAAATCCGCTGGTCCAGCCTGAGGCCGCCATTTTCGACGATGAAGTCGATGACGGCTTCGAGCCCCTTGCCGCGCGAAAGATCCGTGAATCCGAACGGGCGCTTGCCGCGCTGGCGCGCAGCATCCGCTTCCATGACCTCGAGATTGACGTTCACATAAGGTGCAAGGTCACTCTTGTTGATGACCAGGAAGTCGGAGCGGGTGATGCCGGGGCCGCCCTTGCGCGGGATCTCTTCGCCCTGGCAGACCGAGATGACGTAGAGCGTGAGATCGGCGAGGTCGGGCGAGAAGGTGGCGGCGAGATTGTCGCCGCCGGATTCGATGAAGACGATGTCGAGATCGGGGAATCTGCGGTTCATCTCGGCGATGGCTTGCAGGTTGATGGACGCGTCCTCGCGGATGGCGGTATGCGGGCAACCGCCGGTTTCCACGCCCATGATGCGCTCTTCCGGCAGCGCCTGCAGGCGGGCCAGCATCAGCGCGTCTTCCTTGGTGTAGATGTCGTTGGTGACGACAGCGATCGAGAACTCGTCGCGCAGCGCCTTGCAAAGCTTTTCGGTCAGAGTCGTCTTGCCCGAGCCGACGGGGCCGCCGATGCCGATGCGAAGCGGGCCGTTTTTCGAAGTCATTGTCCAAATCCCTTGGTGGCGAGGAAGGCAAAGCCAAAGCCGATGGCAAGGCACAGCGGCGAATAGAACTGGCGGTCGAGCCGGGCGAACGGCATTTCCGGCGTCAGCCTGCGCCATGCGGGGGTGAAGCCGGCGATGCCGCGGCCGAGAAAGATCAGTGCGATCATCAAGGCCGAGGCGGCAAGGCCCTGGCGCGGAAACGGCGTGGCAAAGACGCCGACCAGCGCCAAAGGCCAGAGCGTGGCGACCAGGAGGCAGGCAGCGACGGCGAAGCTGGCGAAGGGCGTGGGCATGGCGTCGATGCCGCGAAAGCCAGCGACCGTACGAGCGCAGGACGCCTGGTCGGTTCCCGGCCATACGCCGCCAAGCCCCCAATAGACATGCAGCGAGGTCAACAGATAGAGTACGGCGGCAAGCGCGAAGGCGACTGGCATCATGAGCGAAAAAGCCTCGAATGCTGGGTTTCGTGGCGCATGGCCATGATGTCGGAGGTGATGGCGGCCGAGCCGAGGTCGTCGAGCCTCGATCGCGCGGCACGGGCGGCGACCGAAAGCGCGACCGGCTCGAATTCGGCGATGATAGCAGTGGCAGCTACCTGGCCGACGACGCCGAGGCGGATCGCCGCCTGGAGGAGATTGGTGGAGAACGCCTGCAGGTAAGCCGAAAGCGCATCCTGAAGGGCAATGCCATGCGCGCCTGAAACCGCGCCGACGGCGACGCAATAGGGGCACTCCACAGGCAGCCGTTCAAGTACGGGATGCGGCCAGGCTGAGGCGGCGGCGAGGAAGGCGGAACCTTGCAGCATCGCCTCCATATGCCGCTCGCGCGAACCGGCGAGCGCTTCGCCAAGAGCGGCAAGCTCCGTCAGGTCGCCGCCATCGCGGGCGCGCCGCCAGCTCTCTGAAAACAGCACGGCATCGTTCCAGCCGGAGCCCACTTCGGCCAGCGTCGTCAGCCAGCCGGCAAGGTCGTCTCGGCTGGAAATCAGCCCATCATGCACGGCGCGTTCGAGGCCATGGCAGTAAGAAAAGCCGCCGACCGGAAATACCGGCGACAGCCACGCCATGAGCCGCAGCAGTGCTGCACCGCCTGACGTGGGCTCAGTCATGGTGATGGTGGTAGCCGCCATGATCATGATCGTGATCGTGGTGGTGATGCCCATCATCGTGGGAATGGCCATGCCCATGATCGTGGCCCTGGCCGGAATAGGCGCCGCGCACCGGTTCGAAAGGTTCCAAGACGTCGGTGACGCGGGCACCGAGGCCTTCGAGCATCGCCTTGATGACKTGATCGCGCAGGATGAGAATCCGGTCGGCTTCGATGGCCGCCGCCAAATGACGGTTGCCGATATGCCAGGCGAGTTGCGTCAGATGCACGGCATCATGGGCGCGGATTTCGTAAAGTTCTTCCTCGCCGGCAAAGATCTCGGCGTGGCGGCCGTCGTCGAGCACCAGCACGTCGCCGGTTTCGAGCACCACAGGCTCGGGCAGGTCGACCAGCACGCGATCGCCATGGACAAGCTCGATGGCGCGGCGGCGGATGTGGCGCTCGTCATGAGCGAGCACGGCGACGTCGAAAGGCAGCGGACGTTGCGCATCGGCCCGGACGGCCTCGGCACGGATGAAATGGCTGGCGCGCAGCATCAGAAAGAACCTCCATTGGCCTGTGCCCTGGCACGCGCTGGCCGAGCAAGCATACGGTCGAGATAGTCGTTGACGCGCTCGGAGGCGATAGCGATCTTGCCGCCACGCGCCCAGCCGCCGATTTCGCCCAAGATCACGTCGACGGCGCTGAAACGGTCGCCGAGCGCGAATTCCTTGCCGATGAGACGCTTGTCGAGAGTCGCGACCTCGTTGGCGAAATCATACGCCACGGCGGGACCGACATCGACCCTCAGTTGCCGCGGCAGGATGAAGCGGTGGCGCAGCTTGTTCCACAAGGGCGCTTCCAGTTCCGACTGGGCAAAATGCATCCAGCTGTCCATTTCGGCGCGGCCACGCAGGCCGGGATTGGCGCCAAAACCTTTGTCGGCATGCTTGTCGCCGAGGTAGATGCAGATCGCCGCAGAGTCGGTCAGCGTGAAGTCGCCGTCGACCAGAACCGGCAGCTTGCCGGAAGGGTTGAGCGCCTGGGCCTCGGCCGAGCGCAACCCGACCTCGACGAATTCGTAAGGCTCGCCGAGTTCCTCCAGCATCCACAGGACACGCGATACGCGCGATCCGCGCGAACCGTAAGCTTTGTACATGCTTGGAATTGCCCTTTTGACTTCGGCTGCGGCGGCTCTGGGGCGGCTATTCCGGGAAGAATTCCAGATCGAGGATCTGTGCAATCGAAAAAGGACTGCTCGCTGGAAAGAGGTCTTCGGCGAGGCCGGTTTCTGTGACCGCGCTCGCACGCGCCATGGCATATTCCTCGGCTAGCACGCGCTGTGGGTAGCCAGTCAGGCTGGGGCTGTCCTTGATCACACGCGAAATCCGCCAGCGTTGCTCGGTGATGGTGGCTTTCCAGCTTCCCGTTCGCTGGCCGGGCTGGAAGCGCCATTTCAGCAAATGGACAAGCAGGACATTGAGCCGGCTTTCGATTTCGCTGCGCCCCAAGCTTTCGATCTCCTCGGCGAGATTTTCCCGGTCAAGCGCTGGCAGATTTCCCTTGCGCAACAACGCGGCTTGCTCAGCGCACCATTGAGCGTAGTCGGCCTCGTAGGGCGTCAATTGCGGTTTGCCGAAGATCTTGTTCATGGCAGGTATCCTGCGCCGAAACGCGTGCCTAGCCAATAGATTTTGCTGTGTTCGTGATGGCAAGTGCTGCTGCCAATTGACGAACTGCGCGCAATCCAGCTTGGTGCATTTCATGAAAAAACCCCGGCGCGCGGGTGCGGCCGGGGCTTCGATCAGCGCGAGGCCTGAGCCTTATGCGGCTGCGGCGACGTCGTCGTTCTTGAGGGCTTCAAGAATGTTCTGCGGCGAGGAGACGCCATAGGGATCGCTGTCGCAGTTGTCGGAGAAGCCTTCTTCTTCGAACCACTTCTCGACGCGGCCGTTGTTGATGACGGCGGCATAGCGCCACGAGCGCATGCCGAAGCCGACATTGTCCTTGGCAACGAGCATGCCCATCTTGCGGGTGAATTCGCCCGAACCGTCCGGAATGAGCTTCACCTTGTCGAGATTCTGCGACTTGCCCCAGGCGTTCATGACGAAGGCGTCGTTGACCGACACGCAGTAGATCTCATCGATGCCTTGAGCCTGGAACTCGCCGAACAGCTTTTCGAAATCGGGCAGCTGGAAGGTCGAGCAGGTCGGCGTGAATGYGCCCGGCAGCGAAAACAGGACGACGCGCTTGCCGTCGAAGTAATCGGCCGAGCTCTTGTCTTCCCAGCGGAAGGGATTGGGGCCGCCGACGGCTTCGTCACGCACGCGCGTACGGAAGGTAACGGCAGGAACTGTCTTCCTGATCATGTCAAACTCCATTTCCAAGAGAGCAGGAGCCCCGGTCTTGGGGGTCGGAGGCCTGCCGAATTTTTTGCTAGCAGATGCTAGATAACAATTGGCCGGGGGCCGTTCCAGCATTGCCGGCGTGGCATCAGGTCGCGGGCCTGACGTATCAGAACAAGAAGTAGCGCTGGGCCATCGGCAGCACGGTCGATGGCTCGCAGGTCAAAAGCTCGCCGTCGGCGCGCACCTCGTAGGTCTCGGGGTCGACCTCCATCTGAGGCATGGCATCGTTGAGAATCATCGAACGCTTGCCGATGCCGCCGCGGGTGTTTTCGACCGCCACCATCTGCTTTTCCACGCCGATGCTCTCGCGCAGGCCGCCTTCGAGCCCGGCCTTGGAGACGAAGGTGATTGAGCTGTGGGTGAGCGCCTTGCCGAAAGAGCCGAACATCGGCCGGTAGTGACTTGGCTGCGGCGTCGGTATCGAGCCATTGGGGTCGCCCATCGGGGCTGTGGCGATCCAGCCGCCAAGCAGCACCATGTCGGGCTTCACGCCGAAGAAGGCGGGATTCCACAAGACCAGGTCGGCGCGCTTGCCGACCTCGATCGAGCCGATCTCCTTGGACATGCCATGTGCGATGGCCGGGTTGATGGTGTATTTGGCGATGTAGCGGCGGGCGCGGAAATTGTCGTTGTTGCCTTTTTCGCCCGGCAATGCGCCGCGCTGGCGCTTCATCTTGTCGGCGGTCTGCCAGGTCCGGATGATCATCTCGCCGACCCGGCCCATGGCCTGGCTGTCCGACGAAATGACGGAGAAAGCGCCGAGGTCGTGCAGGATGTCTTCGGCGGCGATCGTTTCCTTACGGATGCGGCTTTCGGCAAAGGCGATGTCTTCGGGGATCGACGGCGACAAATGATGGCAGACCATCAGCATGTCGAGGTGCTCGGCCACCGTGTTGACCGTGTAGGGCCTCGTCGGGTTGGTCGAGGCCGGAATGACGTTGGGATATTGGCAGACCTTGATGATGTCGGGCGCATGTCCGCCGCCGGCACCTTCGGTGTGGAAGGAGTGGATGGTGCGGCCTTTGAAGGCGGCGACAGTATCCTCGACGAAGCCGCTTTCGTTGAGCGTATCGGAGTGGATCGCGACCTGAACGTCGTAGGCGTCGGCGACCGACAGACAAGTGTCGATGGCAGCAGGCGTCGAGCCCCAGTCCTCATGCAGCTTGAGCCCGCAGGCACCGGCCAGAACCATCTCTTCCAGCGCGCCCGGCAGCGAGGCGTTGCCCTTGCCGAACACGCCGATGTTCATCGGCAGGCCGTCGAAGGCCTGGATGATGCGGGCGATGTGCCAGGGGCCCGGCGTGCAGGTGGTGGCGAGCGTGCCATGCGCGGGACCGGTGCCGCCGCCGACCATGCAGGTGACGCCGGAATTCAGCGCTTCGTCGACCTGCTGCGGCGAGATGAAGTGGATATGGGTGTCGATGCCGCCGGCAGTCAGGATCTTGCCTTCGCCGGCGATGATTTCGGTGCCCGGGCCGATGATGATGGTCACGCCTGGTTGGGTGTCGGGATTGCCGGCCTTGCCGATGGCGGCGATGCGGCCGTCCCTGAGCCCGACATCGGCCTTGTAAATGCCGGTGTGATCGAGGATCAGCGCATTGGTGATGACGGTGTCGACGGCCCCCTGGGCGCGCGACAGCTGGCTTTGGCCCATGCCGTCGCGGATGACCTTGCCGCCGCCAAACTTCACCTCCTCGCCGTAGACGGTGAAGTCGTTTTCGACCTCGATGAACAGTTCGGTGTCGGCAAGCCGGACCTTGTCGCCGGTGGTGGGGCCGAACATTTTGGCGTAGTCACGACGGGAAATCGTTGCTGGCATCAGAGCTTTCCCATCACCTTTTGCTGGAAGCCGTAGACCTCGCGCTTGCCACCGAGCGGCACCAGTGTGACGTCGCGTTCCTGGCCCGGTTCGAAGCGCACGGCGGTGCCAGCGGCGATGTCGAGCCGCATCCCGCGCGCCTTCTCGCGGTCGAACTTCAAGCCGTTGTTGGTCTCGTAGAAATGATAGTGGCTGCCGACCTGGATCGGCCGGTCGCCAGTGTTGGCGACCTTGAGGGTCACCGTCGGCGCGCCCTTGTTGAGCTCGATCGAGCCTTGGGCGGTGATGATTTCGCCGGGGATCATGTGTGCTCCTACGCTGCGGTGTTGGCCGTGGGGGTGCAGCCCTCGGCTTTGAGCACGCGCTTGGTCGAGGCAGGGTATTTCAACAGCATGGAAGCGGGCCGGATCGGGCGAGCGGAAAAATTGCCGCCGCAATTGGGGCAGGTGCCGCCGAGCACGCCTGTCGCACAGTCGGCGCAGAAGGTGCACTCGAAGGTGCAGATCATCGCGTCGGGCGCTTCAGGCGGCAGGTCGCGGTCGCAGCATTCGCAATTGGGGCGCAGCTCAAGCATGACGGCCTCAGCGGATCGGTTCGTGCACGGTCACGAGCTTCGTGCCGTCGGGAAAGGTGGCTTCCACCTGAACGTCGTGGATCATCTCGGCGATGCCGTCCATGACCTGGTCGCGGGTGATGACATGGGCGCCGGCCTCCATCAGCTCGGCGACCGGGCGGCCGTCGCGGGCGCCCTCGACGATGAAGTCGGAAATCAGCGCGATCGCTTCAGGATGGTTGAGCTTGACGCCGCGTTCGAGCCGCTTTCGTGCGACAATCGCCGCCATCGCGATCAACAGCTTATCTTTTTCCCTGGGCGTCAGGTTCATGCCGGTACCAAAATCCTAGAGTGACCAAAGCCTGGGCAGGCCTGCCTGGCCATTGAGCAGTTCGACGAGTGGAACGAGTCGCTTACGTAGCGTGTAGCCATCTTCGGCGTAAAGCCTCGCAAGAAGCTTGCCAGTTCCAGCCACGCTCCAGGCGCTTGCGCCGCCATCGTCGCCGATGATTCGCCGCGCCGGCTCCAGCAAGACCTCTGACCTGTGCGAGATCAAGAGCAGCGTCGCCATGGCGATGCGCCCACCCGCCGAGGCCGGTCTGGCAAGGGTTGATTCGATGTCTGGTCCGACGAAAAAATCCTCGGCGTGGATGAGACGGCCCTCGCGCCTGATGCGCCAACGGTCGCGGAAGGTGCCGTGCACAGCACGTTCACCCATGGCGCTGCGGCCGAAGATCGTCGCTTCGACGATCAGCGCTTCGGAACCCGCCGCGAGATCGGCGTCGAGCGTGCGTGAAAAGCAGGCACGGTCATAAACGATCGTTTCCTGCGGCAGCCATCCCAAAAAACCACCTTCGCCGACGGTGAGGCGGACATCAACCTGGGCTGCGTCGGCAAGCGCGCGATAGACCTTCTCGCAGGCCTGGGTGGTGACGACCGCGCGTGCGCTCGTGCCGATGGAAACCTCCCAGCCAAGCCGGTCACCACCGGTCAGGCCACCCGCCATGTTGATCAGCACCGCCTCCAGCGGATCGCTCCCGGTATCGGGCAATCTGATCTTGGCCGCGCCATCCTGATAGAGGCGGGCGAGGCGGCTGCGGCCATGGCGAAACGCGACATCGATGCGGGCATGTGCTGCCACGCGTTGCGAGGAAATCGCCGCCGCGTCCGTTGCCGCGGACAATGATGCGTTGATGGTCATGATGCCTTGAGGTTAGCCACACTGACGGGTTTGTCGATATATAGCTTGTTGCCTCGCGGCGTTTCGGTTTCTATACAGGGATGCCTTTTGGGCTCAATTCAAAGGCGAATATCGCCCAAAAGACTGGCTCGAGCCCGACGCAGGAATTGCGCGGCGCGGACCTGACAAGATGTAAAAGTTCTGGGGAAGTGTATCTATGGCCGACCAGTTGGCAACGGACATCATCGACAAGATCAAGGCGCATGCCGAACCGGGTGGCGAAGAGATCACGCTTGACACCGAACTGACGTCGCTGGGCATCCACTCGCTTGAGCTCACCGAGATCATCTTCGACCTCGAGGAGCAGTACGGCATCGAAATCCAGATGAACACTGTCGACGCCTGGAACAGCCTCAAGAATGTTCGCGATATGGTTGAAGCCGTTCGCGCCCTGATCGCAAAATCCGCCTGAGATGAAGCGTCCCCGCATCGTCATCACCGGAATCGGCGGGCTGTGCGGGCTCGGCACCGATGCCCCATCAATCTGGGACGCCATGCGTGCCGGCCGTTCGGCCATCGGGCCGCTGACGAACTCGGCCTTGTACGATCTCAAGATTCGCGTCGGCGCCGAGATCAGGCAACTGCCCGAGCACGGCATCGAGCGCAAACAGCTTGTTTCGATGGACCGCTTCAGCCTTCTTGCCGTCATAGCGGCTAACGAAGCGATGCGGCATTCGGGCCTGGTCGTCGATGAAACCAACACTCACCGGGTAGGCGCGATTATCGGCGTCGGCATCTGCGGCTGGGAAGCGATCGAGGAAAGCTACCGGGCGATCCTGCTTGAAGGCAAGAACCGTACAGGCATCTTCACGGTGCCGAAGGTCATGCCGGGTGCCGCGGCCGGCCAGGTTAGCATGAGCCTTGGCCTGCGCGGCCCGGTGTTCGGCGTCACATCCGCCTGCTCGTCGTCCAATCACGCATTCGCAACCGCGATGGATCAGCTCCTGCTCGGCCGCGCCGACGCCATTGTTGCCGGYGGTACCGACGCGCCGCTGATCTGGGGCATCATCAAGGGCTGGGAAGCCTTGCGCGTCGTTTCGCCCGACACCTGCCGGCCATTCTCCGCCGACAGGCAGGGGCTGGTGCTCGGTGAGGGCGCGGGCATGGTCGTGCTCGAGACCTACGAACACGCCACCGCGCGCGGCGCGACGATCCTGGCCGAGCTTGCCGGAACCGGCATGTCCGGCGACGCCTCCGACATCGTGGCACCGACCATCGAGGGCCCGACGGCAGCCATGCGTGCCTGCCTTCTCGACGCAGGCCTTTCGCCCGAAGAGGTCGACTACATCAACGCCCATGGCACTGGAACCAAGGCCAACGACCAGATCGAGACGACGGCCATCCGGCGCGTCTTTGGCGCTCATGCCGACAAGCTGTCGGTGTCGTCGACCAAATCGATGCACGCCCATTGCCTTGGCGCATCGGGTGCGCTCGAATTGATCGCCTGCGTCATGGCCGTGCGCGAAGGTATCGTACCGCCGACCGCGAACTATCGCGAGGCGGATGCCGACTGCGATCTCGACGTCACGCCCAATGTCGCCAAGCAGCGTCCGGTGCGGGTGGCGATCAGCAACAGCTTTGCCTTTGGCGGCACCAATGCCGTCGTGGCGGTGAAGGCGGTCTGACCAGGCGTCAGGCCGTTGGTGGAACTCTCACCAGGCTCGCGCATTTGCATATTGATGCAGCGCCTGCGCATGCCTAACTCTTGCTTGTCCCCCCAGCCGTGCCTCACGCCGGCCTACCCCGAGGAACCGACGATGAGCGATCTCACCCCATTTCCGATTGCTGCACGCTGGCCGGCAAAGTATCCCGACCGCATCCAGCTCTATTCCTTCCCGACGCCGAACGGCGTGAAGGTGTCGATCGCCCTTGAAGAGCTCGACCTGCCCTACGAGGCCCATGCCATCAACATCGGCAAGAACGAGAGCTGGACGCCCGAATTCCTGGCGCTGAACCCCAACGGCAAGATCCCCGCGATCATCGATCCCAACGGTCCCGGCGGCAAGCCGATCGGCCTGTTCGAGTCGGGCGCGATCCTGCTTTATCTTGCTGAAAAGACCGGGCGCCTGATCCCCAGCGACAGGGCGCGGCATTACGAGACCGTGCAGTGGCTGTTTTTCCAGATGGCTTCGGTTGGCCCGATGTTCGGCCAGCTTGGTTTCTTCCACAAATTCGCCGGCCGCGAAATCGCCGACAAGCGCCCGCTCGAACGCTACCGGGACGAGTCGCGCCGCCTGCTCGGCGTGCTCGACCAGCGCCTTGCAGGGCGCAAGTGGATCATGGACGACGACTACACCATTGCCGACATCTCGCTGCTCGGCTGGGTGCGCAATCTGATCGGCTTTTATGAAGCGCGCGATCTCGTCGGTTTCGACAGTTTTACCCATGTCGCGGCATGGCTGGAACGCGGCCTGGCGCGGCCCGCGGTGCAGGCGGGCCTGAACATTCCGGCGCGTGGCTAAGCCATATCGAGCGCTTCGCGTCCTCCGGATACGAAGCGCTTCGATTGACTGGCGTCAGATCACCAGATCGGCCTTGCGGCGCGCGGCAAGCACGCGGTCGATATTGGGCATGTCGTTGGTGTCGATCCAGTGACGCGCATCGGCGTCCGAGCGGCCGTGCTCGCGCCAACGCTCGACCAGTCGCCGCTCCAGTTCTTCGCGCGGCACATCGACGAAGATGGTGAAGTCGAGCAGCGGTCCGAGCCGCTGCCATGGTTCTTCGTCGAGAAGCAGGTAGTTGCCTTCGACGAGGATGAACTTCACCTCCGCGGGCACGATGGCAGCTGCTGCCCTGGATAGCTCGACGCTGCGGTCGAAGACGGGGATCGCAATGTCAGGCTCGGCGGCGCGCAACCGCTTGAGCAGCACCTCGAAGCCGGCGAAGTCGAAAGTCTCGGGCGCGCCCTTGCGGGCCCTGAGCCCGCGTTTGTCGAGCACCGCATCGTCGAAGTGGAAGCCGTCCATCGGCACCACGGCCGCCGAGCCCTCGGGCAGGACGTCGTGCAGGGCGGCCGATAGCGTCGACTTGCCCGATCCGGGCGGCCCGGCGATGCCGATCACGAAGCGCTCGGCATGGTGTGCGCGTTTGAACAGGGTGGCGGCGATATGAGCGATCTCTGACATAGGCCTTCCCAATGATGGTTATGTGCATCCTGCTGGCGCATCCGTCAAAATTGAGGCGGTAGCACCGTCAGTTCAAGAGCGACTGTCCGATCCGCAGGAAGGTTTCGTCGAACGGCACTTCGCGGCTGGCGCCGTCGCTGAAGTTGAGGCGCAGCTTTCCGGCCACGGCTTCGACCGCGGACGGCACCTCGCCAGTGTCCGATGCCACTGAACCCACCACCTGGCGGAAGGCGACGCGCCCGCCGAGCGCAAAGGCCGTTTCGACATTTTCGCGTTTCAGCCAGTTGTCACCCAGCGAGGCGGCATGGCCGATATCAGTGCGCCCGTCCTCGATGCCGAGAACGCCACTGCGACCGTTCCACGGCGCATAATAACGACCGCCATTACTGATCCACAGCATGGTGACCGGCAGCTCGGTCGGGTTCTTGAGCACCAAAACGACATCGGCCTCGGCCTTGCGCGCCACCGCAGTCCAGCCCAGGCCGCCATGATCGGCCTCGATGAGCGTGACGAAATCCTCGTGCCGGTTGTCAGGGCTGAAATTGGTGAGGTCGACCGTGCCGCCCGATGCGGCCGGAAAGCGCGTGAGGTCTTCGCTGCGTGCGGGATAGGCAAGCACATAGGCGCCGCGCACCGGGTCGGGCTCCGTCACATCGGGTGGCGTTGCGGCGAGGCGCTTTGGCGAAAACGCCAGGCGACCGCCCTCGCGCATTTCGGTCATCGGATGATGGGCGACCGGGATCGCGCCAGAACCGCCGGTGAACGCATGCTCCTGGTAGAGAAACGGGTGGCCGTCGCGCAGGATCAGCGTCTTTTCGACCAGGGCCCCCATGATCTTGCGTTCCAGGCGAAAACTTGCCCGTCGGCCTCCAGGGATAGCCTCATCGGAGGCGAGCTGCCATTCGCTGTTGGCGCTCCAGCCATGCAGCGGTGCCGGCTCGACATCACTGCGCGAAAACGGCGCGCACAAGAAATCGCCCGACAATCTGACAACGCCTTCCGGCAGCCCCTCGGGCAGATCGCCCCGGTCTATCCATGGCGCGCGATGCAGCGGCTTCAGCGTGCGCCCACCGCTTTCGATGGCGAGGTCGGCGATGTGGCCAACCGAAAGGTCGAGCGTGACTGCAATTCCCTCGGCGTCGAAGCTAAACACATTCATCGCAAATCACCCCACTTCATGCCGCCAAGAGAGCCGATTTGCCGGTTCGGGCGCAAGTCATGGGGTGTAACCAATATTCAACACCATCGGCACAACATGTGTTGGCAGCGACGAGCCAAATGGACGGGCTGGCGCGCATTCTGTAGCCTTGCGGCTGTTATTGCTGACCGGCATGTGACAAAGCCTAATTTTTGGCGACCACCGACAGGTTTTTCCCTTGCAAGCCCAGGCCACCTTATCTCAGCTGCCCTTCAGATTTCCCAGGCTTCGGCAGCTTGGACTGCTCCGCAATCTTGTGGCGCTGTTTGCCGTGGTCGCCGTGCTCGCCGGCTGCTCCACCACCGAGACCTTGAATGTCGCGCAGCCGGTGGCGGCGGCGTCGGAAAAATATGCGGCGATCGTCGTCGATGCCTCCAATGGGCGCACGCTGTATCAGGCCTATTCGACCGCGCCGCGCTATCCCGCCTCGCTGACCAAGATGATGACGCTGTATCTGACCTTCGAGGCGCTGCAGCAGGGACGTGTGTCGAAAACCACGCTCATCCCGGTGTCGAGCAACGCTGCCTCGCAGCCACCGTCAAAACTTGGCTTCAAGCGGGGCGAGCAGATCGAGCTCGAAGCGGCGATCCGAGCGCTGGCGACGAAGTCGGCCAATGACGTCGCGGTTGCTGTCGGCGAATATCTCGGTGGCAGCGAAGCGGCCTTTGCCGGCATGATGACGGCCAAGGCGCGCCAGCTCGGCATGACCAATACCGTGTTCCGCAACGCCTCTGGCTTGCCCGATCCGCAGCAGCACACCACAGCCCGCGACATGGCCGTGCTGGGCATGGCACTGCGCAAGCATTTTCCGCAGAACTATTATTACTTCGCCGCAACCGACTTCAATTTCCGTGGCAAGCGCGTGCGCGGCCACAATGACCTGCTCGGCCGCGTCAACGGCGTCGACGGCATCAAGACCGGCTACATCAGGGCGTCGGGCTTCAACATCGTGACCTCGGTCAATGCCGATGGCCGCAAGCTGATCATCGTCGTCATGGGCGGCGACACCGCGCGCAAGCGCAACGCCCATGTCGAGGAGCTGATCGTGCGCTACATGCCCCAGGCTGCCGGCAGCAGCCTGGCCTATCAGACCGCTCCTGCCGCACCCGCAGCCCCGATGCCGGTGGCTGCCGCAACGCCCATGCCGGCCATGGGCGCAGTACCGATGCAGGGCTCGACGTCCGCGCCGGTGCCGATGGCCGAGGTCCAGTAGGCGAGCTTCCGCTCGTGCTTAAGCGGGCGCTTGGTATTGCGTGTCTGAAACGTGCTCCAGCCAGTCGACCGCGCTGCCGTCAAGCGCTTCCTGAAGCGCTATATGCGTCATACCAGTGGTGGCCGCAGCGCCATGCCAGTGCTTTTCGCCAGGCGCGAACCACACCACGTCGCCGCTGCGGATTTCTTCGACCGCACCGCCCCAGACCTGCGCCCAGCCGCAGCCCGAGGTCACGACCAGGGTCTGGCCGAGCGGGTGGGTGTGCCAGGCCGTGCGCGCGCCGGGCTCGAAGGTGACGGTGACCGCGCGCAGCCGGGCAGGTGCTGGTGTTTCGAAGATCGGATCCTGGCGCACCGTGCCGGTGAAGTAGTCGGGCGAGGGCTTTGCCGAGGGCCGCGAGCCGCAGCGTTTGATTTCCATTTTTATCTCCTTGGTGGCTTGGCGCCATCATACGCCGGTCCGCGACCGTTTGGCCGGATAAAACTCAATCGGGCAAGGCGACCACGGCGCGCCCGCTGGTCAGGTCGGTGATCATGCGCACGATCGCCGGCGTGTCGGCCTCGGGCAGGGCTAGGGTGAGCTCGGCGCCGGTCGCGGTGAATGCCTCGGCGATCGTCCTGACACCAGGCTGGGCCGCCAGCCGCGCCTGGACGAGGGCCAGGTCGGCAAAGCCGCAAGTGACCTTCGCCTCGATGGTGACGACGATGGCCACTTTGGCGGCGGTCCGCAGGCAGGTGGCGGCGGTGCCGCCATAGGCCCGCACCAGCCCGCCGCTGCCAAGTAATATGCCGCCGAACCAGCGGGTGACGACGACGGCGACATTGTCGAGCGATTGGCCGTCGAGCGCCTGCAGGATCGGCTTGCCTGCGGTACCGCTCGGTTCGCCGTCATCGCTGAAGCGATAATTCTGCCCGACGCGCCAGGCCCAGCAATTATGGTTGGCGCCGGCATCCGAATGGGCCGCGATGAACGCCTTGGCCGCCTTCTCGTCCGACACCGGGCCGGCAGCAGCGAGGAAGCGGCTCTTCTTGATGTCCTGGCTGAAGGTTTCGAGTTGCGTAAGCGTGAACATGGCTGGCGGCCGTTAGACAATGCGATGTCGCGATCGTCAATCGGGCGCCGATGCCGCAAAAGAGGTGCTCGGGAAAAGGTCGCCGGGCGGTCCGCTGCCCGACGACCTCTGCGCCTGGGAGGCGGGTCAGATCGCGCCGGCCGACATCTGCGACGCGATATGATCGGCTTGCCTGATGGCCAGCGTTACGATTGTCAGCGTCGGGTTTTCGGCGCCGCCGGTGGTGAACTGACTGCCATCCGAGACAAACAGGTTCTTGATGTCGTGCGTCTGTCCCCATTTGTTGACGACGCCGTCCTCGGCCTTCTCGCTCATCCGGTTGGTGCCGAGATTGTGCGTCGATGGGTAGGGCGGCGTCGGGAAGGCGCGCGTGGCGCCGACCGCGTTGTAGATCGCCTGTCCCTGGGCATAGGCATGGTTGCGCATCGCAACGTCATTGGGATGGTCCGTGAACCACACGTCCGGGATAGGCATGCCGTAATCGTCCTTGAGCTCGGCATGGAGCTTAACCGCGTTCTGTTCCTGCGGCATGTCTTCGCCGACGATCCACAACCCGGCCATGTGGTCGTAGTGGTCCAGTGCTGACGTGAAGGAGCGACCCCAGCCGCCCGGGTCGAGGAACGCCGCCATGAACGGAATGCCGAGCGCCAGCGTCTCCATTTCATAGCCGCCGACAAAGCCGCGCGAGGGATCGTGGCGGGCCTCATCGCGCACGATGCCGGCCATGGTCGTGCCGCGGTAGAAATGCACCGGTTTTTCGAAGATCGCGTAGACCGATCCAGTCGTGTGACGCATGTAGTGCTTGCCGACGTGGCCGGAGGAATTGGCAAGCCCGTTGGGGAATTTCGACGAATGCGAGTTCAAGAGCAGGCGCGGGCTTTCGATCGAATTTCCGGCAACCGCCACGACGCGCGCCTTCTGCTCATGCAGCTTGCCGTCCTTGTCGGCATAGACCACGCCGGTGACCTTGCCGGACTGGTCGTGCTCGATCTTGACCACATGCGATTGCGGCCTGACCTCCAGCTTGCCGGTGGCCTCGCCCTTGGGAATTTCGGTGTAGAGCGTCGACCATTTCGCGCCCCATTTGCAGCCCTGGAAGCAAAAACCGGTTTGCTGGCAGCCCATGCGGCCGTCACGGTCGGCGGAATTGATCGCCATGTTTCCGGTATGGCATTCCTTGTAGCCGAGCTTGTCCGCACCGGCCTTGAGGATCTTGAAGTTGTTGTTGCCGGGCAGGCCTTCGATGCCATGCGTGCGGGTCACGCCCATCTTGTCCTCGGCCTTGTCGTAGTAAGGTTCGAGATCGGCGAGCGTGATGGGCCAGTCGAGCAGATTGGCGCCGTCGACCTTGCCATAATTGGTCAGCGCCTTGAATTCGTGATCCTGGAAGCGCAGCGACGCGCCGGCCCAATGGGTGGTGGTGCCGCCAACCGCCTTGACGATCCAGGCGGGCAGGTTGGGGAAATCCTTGGCCACGCGCCAGCCACCGCCGGTGGTGCGCTTGTCGAGCCAGGCAAGCTGGGAAAAGCTGTCCCATTCGTCGTTGATGAAGTCTTCGTATTCATGCCTTGCGCCGGCTTCGAGAATGACGACATCGATGCCTTTTTGCGCCAGTTCATTGCCGAGCGTCCCGCCGCCTGCGCCTGAGCCGATGATGACGACGACGCTGTCATCCTTGAGATCGTATGGGGCTGCCATTGTTTCCTCCCAGAAATTGAAACGAAGCCGCGCACAGCGCGTCAACCGCACCTCATCCGGTGCGGGCCTTCGCCGTCAAAGCCATTCGATGTCGTTGAAGCCGCGAGCTATGTAGCCGCCCTTGGAGTAGGATTCGCCCTCGTAGCCGAAGGTCGGCCATACCTCCTTCTGGTTGTAGAGGCTGACCACGAGGTCGCCGCGCACTGCCTGGAAAAACGGCGTCGTTTCGATGTCGCGCAAGATGGCGACGCGGTCGTCTTCCCATCCGAGGCTGCGATAGCCGGCGCCACCAGCCCGCTTGTCGAGATCGGCAACGCCGTTCTCGATCAATTCCTTATGGGCGGCGTCCTTTCCGGCTTTCGCATCCTGCCCTTTGACGGCGATGGCATAAAAGCGATCGGCGAGTTGGTCGTGTGGGTAGATGTCGCGGGCGAGCACGATCAAGGTGGCCATGGTTTCCGGCTTGAGTGCGGTCACCTCCAGTCCCCAGGCATTGCGGGGGCTGATGAGGGCGCTGCCGCTGATCACCAGCATCGCGCCGATGCTGCCGCGTTTGAGAAGCTCACGCCTGGAAAGGCCGGCCTGCTTCTCGTAGATCGTTACCATGATTTCCTCCCTTGCTTGCTAGTGCACGTGTTCGATGTGCTGGCTGGCACTGCTGTCCTCCAACAGCAGTTGCGGCGGCGCTACAGGAAGCGCCCCCGTCTTTGCAAAACCTCGATCTTGTATCCGTCGGGATCCGATATGAAGAAAAAGCGGGCAATTTCGATGCCGTTGTTCTTGAACTCGACGATGTCGCGCGGCTCAAGCCCCAGCGCCTTCATGCGGCTGTGCTCGTCGTCGAGATCCGCGACCGACACCGCGAGATGGCCATAGCCGTCGCCCAGCACGTAAGGATCGGTGCGGTCCTTGTTGATCGTCAGCTCGAGCTCGAAGCTGCTTTCCTCATTGGAAAGATAGACCAGCGTGAAGGTTGGGAAATCGAGCCGGTCGGCAATCCCAAGGCCGAGCGCCTTGGCGTAGAAATCCAGCGAACGCTGTTCGTCTAGAACCCGGATCATGGAGTGGATGGTCTTTGCCAATCAGGCATCTCCTGCACTGTCATAATTATGTGTGCAGGATGCGCCATCGCGGGAAGGGGCAGGTAGCAGCCCGCTACCGCAAAGTTGATTTTATTTCAGGAGATAAGCCGGAAGGTTTTGCTCGAAAAGCCCGCTTGAAAGGCAAATTGACCGCTGTGAGGCTGCGGGGCATACTTGCGAAAAACAGGAGGTGGAAACGCCATGTGCGAGGTTTTTGCCGGGCAGGACCCCGATCGTTACCGCCCGATCAACCGTTCGGTTCGCATCGCCGGCCATTCGACCAGCATTCAGCTGGAGGCCGCGTTCTGGGTTCTTATCGACGAGATCGCCGAGGGGCAGGGCATGACGACATCGCGGTTCTTGTCGACGCTGTACGACGAGGCGCTGGAAATCAACGGCAGCGTGCCGAACTTCGCCTCCCTGCTGCGCACCAGCTGTCTGATCCACCTGATGAGCGGTTCGGCAGGCACGCCGCGCAGGCTGCAGATTTCGTCCGCTGCCTGAGCCCTGTGAGGCCTGCCTCGGGTCACCTAACCCTGCCGAGTGAACGACGGCACAATTCGCGCCGCCTTCGCAGCACAGCGCAACTCCATTTCCCCCGTTGAAGCTTGCCGCCGCATCGGTTATGAACGCGCGTCGTCCGGTTCGCCGGATGGTGGTTTGCGGTTTGGCCGTGGACGAGCACCCGTAGCTCAGCTGGATAGAGCGCTGCCCTCCGAAGGCAGAGGTCACAGGTTCGAATCYTGTCGGGTGCGCCAAAAAATTCCAATCAAACATCGATGATCCGTCCAGACGGCGCGTGCTGCATGTGAAACCGCGCGCATTGCGACAGACTGCTGCAATGGTCGCCTGTCATGTCGCTGCCATGAAACCACAGGCGGCCAGTCATCGGACTGATCCATCAATAGAAGCGAACCGGCCAGGGGGAGGGCCGGCGGTCGCCATCGCTTCGAAAACATTCCAGACCGTGGAAAGCATGCAAGCATGACACGCCCCTTTCAAATATCCGTCGCAGCGGCCCTGGCCGTCACCTTGTTGGCTGGTTCAAGTGCGAGTTCCGTTGCCAATGGTGCCGCCGCCGCCGCCCAGACCGAGACGTCCAAGCGCATGGTGTCGACCTTCGTCGTTGCAAGCGCCATGAGCGAATGGACGCTGTCGTTCAGCGGCGTGCTTGCCGCCCGCGAGGAGGTCGCCGTCGGCGCGCCGTTGCAAGACCAGCGCATCACGGGCGTCGACGTCGAGGTCGGCGACCGTGTCAAGGCGGGCCAGGTTCTGGTCAGGCTCGACACGGCGATGCGCGACAATCAATTGCGCGAATCCGAAGGACGGCTGGCGCGGGCGAGGGCAGCTCTTGCCCAGCAGCAGGCAAAGGCGGCGCAGGCACTGGCAGCACTTCAGCGCGCTGGTCCGCTCAAGCAATCGGGTTTCTTGTCCAGCCAGGCCTTCGCCGACCGTGCTTCCACCGAAGCCGTCGAGCGCCAGGGCGTTGCCTTGGCGCAGGCCGAGGTCAACCAGGCCGAGGCCCAACTCGCCGAATCCCGGCGGCTACGCGAACGCGACGTCGTCCTAGCACCTGTCGCTGGCGTCGTTTCCGAACGCCACGCCAACGCTGGTTCGCTCACCGGATCGGAGCCATTGATCCGCCTGATCCGCGATGGCAGGGTCGAACTTGCCGCCGACATTCCCGAACGTGAGCTGCCGCAGCTGGCGGTCGGCCAGCCTGCCGAAGTCACACTGCCGGGCAGGGACGGGTCGATCAGGGGCATGGTGCGCATGATCACGCCGAAGATCGACCGCGACACCCGTCTTGGCGGGGCCAGGATCGCTCTAGATACAGATGCCGCGCTGTTTCCCGGCGCCTTTGGCCGGGCCGAGGTGGTGGTGGCGAAGCGTGAGGCCATCGTCATTGACGATTCCGCACTTCTTTATGGCGGCGACGCTGACAAAACCTCGGTCTTTGTGGTCGAGCGCGGCAAGGTGATGCGGCGCGGGGTCGAAACCGGCTTGCGCGACAATGGCAGGCTCGAAATCGTTGCCGGTCTCAAGGCCGGTGATGTCGTTGTCGCCAAGGCCGGCGCGTCGCTGCGCGAGGGCGATGCGGTGGCGACCATCGACATCGGTGCCATCACCGGAAGCACCCGCCCATGATTAGCAACATTTCTGCCTGGGCGATCCGCAAGCCAATCCCCACCATCGTTCTTTTCCTGGTGCTGACGCTTGTCGGCTGGGCGTCGTTCCTGCGCCTGCCGGTCAATGCCAATCCGAGCCTGGCGTTTCCGATCGTCACCATCACCGTTTCGCAGGCAAGTGCCGCGCCCGCTGAAATGGAAAACCAGGTCACGCGCCGCATCGAAGGGGCGGCGTCGGGCCTCGCCGGGGTCAAGCACATCCGCTCGACCATCAAGGATGGCGTGTCGACCACAACCGTCGAATTCAAGATCGGCGTCGATCCGGACCGGGCGACCAACGACGTGCGCGAGGCCGTCGGCCAGATTAGGTCAGACCTGCCGCAATCGATCCAGGAGCCGATCGTCTCGCGCGTCGATGTCGAAGGCGGGGCGATGCTCTATTACACGATGCAGGCGCCCAACATGTCGGTGCTCGATGCGTCGTGGTTTGTCGAAGATACGATCAGCCGCGAGCTTCTTGCGCTTCCAGGTGTGCAG
>NZ_JBFUKO010000001.1:0-50658 GCF_056400805.1 Aminobacter sp. P4_H6_2 | reverse complement strand
CCCAACGTCAGCAGGCACCACAGCAGAGCCCCTATGGCGACAACCCGCTGGGCAAGATCTTCGAAGAGATGCTTGGCGCCGGCAGCCAGACCGCCGCGCCAGCACCGCAGCCGCAGCCACAGCAACAGCAGGCCGCGCCAAAAAATCCTTATGACGACCTGTTCGGCAAGATGTTCGAGACCGGCCGCCAGCAGCGCGACGACTATCAAAAGGGCGTCGAATCGATCTTCGACCAGTTCAGCAAGGGCATGGACAGGCAGCGGTAAGGGAGTACGGCAATAGGGGAATAGGGCAGTGACGTCTAACCCTACTGCCCTACTGCCCTACTGCCCTACTGCCCTACTGCCCTACTGCCCTACTGCCCTAAGAAAAAGCCCGGTCCTTGGGAGGACCGGGCAACTTGCAGGCAAGGCCGGAGGGGACCGGCTGGGAGTGGGGAGCCTGCGAAACTCAAGCGATGCGGCGAGCCATGGCCTCGACGTTTTCGCTGCGCGATTGCCTGATCGAGCGCAACCTGACGGTTGGGTCACTGGCAAAAGGCAGGTCGACAGCGACATACAGATCGCCACGGGTGAGCCCGACATCAGCCAGTTCAGCGTCCGTCATCTCGCCAAGGCGATAAAAGGCGCGTCGGTTTTTCCAGGCACGCAAGAGATCGGCGGTGTAGTCGACGATACGCATCGCATTCACCGGCCGAGCCGCGGAATGCGTCGTCTCAGTGGAATGGTCGAGCGTGGTCATAGCGATCTCCCTTAGGGACAAACGGCGATGAGAGAGTGCTCTCGCCGTATTGATTAATCCAACGAATGTTTCTAATCTTTACTATCAATGTTCATGATGGAAACGACGATGGCCGCTCCGCTCGATCTTGACCAGCTTCACACCTTCATCTCCATCGTCGATACCGGCAGCTTCACGCGGGCCGCCGACGAGGTGCATCGCACGCAGTCGGCGGTGTCGATGCAGATGCGCCGTCTCGAGGACCGCATCGGCAAGGCGCTGTTCGAGAAGGACGGGCGCATGAACAAGCTGACCGAGGATGGCGAGCGGCTGTTGACTTATGCCAGGCGGCTTTTGCACCTCAACCGCGAAACGCTCGCCGCTTTCGACGATCGGGCGCTGGAAGGCACGATCCGCATCGGCGTGCCGGACGATTATGCCGACCGCTTCCTGCCCGAAATCATGGCGCGATTTTCGCGCTCCAACCCGCGCGTCGAGCTGTCGGTTCTGTGCGAACCCACGGTCAATCTTGCCGACCAGATCCGCCGCGGTAATCTCGACATCGCGCTGGTTACGCAATGCGAGGACACTAGGCCAGCCGAGATCGTGCGCAATGAACCTCTGCTTTGGGTGTCGTCGTCGAGCCACCTGGTGCATGAGGAAAAAATCCTGCCCATGGCGTTCGGCAGGCCGAACTGCCAGTGGCGGCGGACGGCAACCGAAATGCTCGATGCGTCGGGGCGCCAGTACCGCGTGCTGTTCACCAGCTGGTCGGCGACGGTCATTGCCGCAGCGGTTCTTTCAGGGCTCGCCGTTTCGGTTCTGGCCGAATGCGCATTGCGGCCGGGCATGCGCGTGCTTGGCGAAGCGGACGGGTTCAGGCCCCTGCCCGACTGCCGGATCGGCATCATGCGTGGCCATACCAGCCGGCCTGACATCGTCGATGCGCTCGCCCGCCACATCTCGGAAAGCCTCGACAACATCTCGGTGCCGACGACCGAAGAAACCGGCACGTTCGATTTCGCCGCCCTTGCGGCCACACGTGGGCGCCGGCTCAGGCCGAACCACATCATGCCGGGATGGTAGGCGACAACTGAGCGGCAAAGCTTGACGAGGGGGGCTACCCGGCCCTCAATCGCGCCATGAACGAACTTGCCACCGAATCACGCACCAACGCTGCCGAATACACCGTCAGCGAGATCTCCGGCGCGCTGAAGCGCACCGTCGAGGACGCTTTCGGCAATGTGCGGGTGCGCGGCGAAATATCAGGTTATCGCGGGCCGCATTCGTCGGGCCATGCCTATTTCTCGCTGAAGGACGACCGCGCCCGCATCGAAGCCGTGGTGTGGAAAGGAACGATGAGCCGGCTGAAGTTCCGTCCCGAAGAAGGGATGGAGGTGATCGCCACCGGCAAGCTGACGACCTATCCCGGTTCATCGAAGTACCAGATCGTCATCGAAAGCCTGGAGCCTGCGGGCGCCGGCGCGCTGATGGCACTGCTGGAGGAGCGCAAGCGCAAGCTTGCAGCCGAAGGTCTGTTCGACGACAGCCGCAAGCAGCTCTTGCCGTTCATGCCGCTGGTGATCGGCGTGGTGACCTCGCCGACCGGTGCCGTCATCCGCGATATCATCCATCGCATCAAGGATCGCTTTCCGCTGCATGTTCTGGTCTGGCCGGTACGCGTGCAGGGCGAGACCTCGGGCACGGAAGTGGCAGCCGCTGTCAACGGCTTCAACGCACTCGCCGATGACGGCGCGATCCCGCAGCCGGACCTTTTGATCGTGGCGCGTGGCGGCGGCAGCCTTGAAGACCTCTGGGGCTTCAACGACGAGGCGCTGGTCCGAGCAGTTGCCGCTTCGCACATCCCGGTTATTTCAGCCGTTGGCCACGAGACAGACTGGACGCTCATCGACCTTGCCGCCGACAGGCGGGCGCCGACGCCCACCGGGGCGGCTGAGCTTGCGGTGCCCGTCAAAGCCGAACTTGAGGCGACACTCGCCAATCTTGGCGCACGGCTGCGCGGCGCTGTCTCACGCATGATCGACCGGCGCAGCCAGGCCGTGCGGGCAGCTGCCCGCGCCCTGCCGACGCCCGACCAGCTTCTGGCGCTGCCGCGCCGGCGCTTCGACGAGGCAACAAGCCGGCTTGGCCGGGCGCTGATGGTTGCCACCGAGCGCAAGCGCGCGCGGCTTTCCGCAGTGCGCTTGTCCCCTGCCACCTTGGCGCGGCGGATTGGGGAGACGCGGCGACATCTCGACCGCGACATGTTGCGCGCCGACGCAGCGCTACGGGCCATGGTGCGCGAAAAGCGCATCCGTTTCGACCGAACCCAAGGCCGGCTTTCGCCGGAGCCGCTGGTTCGGCGGCAAGAGGTCTATGGCCAACAGCTCGCCGCACTGGAACGGCGCGGAACGCTTGCGATCGGGCGCAGGCTCGAACGGGCGAGGACCGGACTATCCCAGGCTGACCGGCTGATGGCGACGCTGTCGCACAAGGCGGTTCTGGCGCGCGGTTTTGCCCTGGTGCGCGATGCCGATGGTGCGGTGCTCAAGCGTGCCGCCGACATCGCCACGGGCACTTCATTGTCGATCGAGTTTGCCGATGGAACAGCGAATGCCATCGCAACCAGTGGCGACGCCAAGCCCAAGCCGTTGGCCAAGCCCGTTGCCAAGGCGAAGGAACCCGGCAACCAGGGCAGCCTGTTTTAGTCGCCCACTGGCTTGGAAAGCACAGGTGGGACAAGCGGCGAAACAAACGGTGCGCTCCACGAGCCCCCAACAAAGAAGGCCGTCGGCCGAGTTTCAGGGGTGGCCGTGGTCGCGGGGTCCTTCGCCTCGATGGCCCCTGACAGGGCCAGCCCGCGGCCGACATAGGGCACGATGCCGGTCAGCCAGATGCGGTTGGTGGCAGTCCGTGCCTCGGCCTTGTCGATCTTAGCAACCCCGTTGGCGATCGTCGCCTTGAGCTCGACGCCATCAACGGGCACTGTGCCACCCTTGACTTCGTCGAGCGAGAAGAAGCCACCCTGCGACGTGCGTTTCAGGAACGCCTGAAGGTCGATCCCGGCAATAGCGCCGACGCCGAAAGTGGCAGCCACCGAACCGTTGGCATTTTCAAGCAGTGCATTCCAGCTCAGACCCGGTCCATTGAGGATCACAGACACGGTGCCACGGCCGATGGGCACGATATGGCTCATGCCGGCGGCGGCACCGAAGGCGCCGCCATCGATGTCGGATGCCAGAAGCCGCATCTCGGCCTGCGTGCCGCCGGCCTTGCGGTCGAAGCGGATGCTGGCCTGGACGTTGCCACCGAAGGCTTCAGCGTCGGAAATGTCGAATGCCGCCAGGCCGCCCTTGACCTGAGCGGTTGCCGCGACCTCGGCAAGGGCGATGGAGCCGGCCGTCGCCTTGGTTGCCGAAAGCCGGAGATCGAGATTGATGCGGTCGGCGAAGCTCGTGTCGATCTGGGACGTGCCTGGATTGTTCGTAGGCGCCATCGGCGCGAAGGACGAGGCAAAGGCCATCAGGTCGAGCGTGTCGAAGGCAAGCGTGCCTGAAATCGACGGCACCGGGCCGGCCAGCGACACGTCCAGGATGCCCATGCCTGGATTGCCGTCGAGCGTGACCTGGGCGTTCTCAATCTTGAGACGCGACAGATCTCCGGTGACTTTGGAGGCAAGCGAGATCGAGCCAATTGGGCTGCCGGGCAAGACGCCGGGCTGCGACCATTCGAGCATCCGCCTGAGCGAGGGCGCCGACAGCTTGGCTTGACCTTCGACATGCATGTCGGCAGCCATGCTTATCGTGCCGTCGAAGGACGCCTCCACCGGCGCTGATTTCACCGAAGCAATGACGGGTGCGGTGCCGCCGGCGAAAAGCACGAGCGGGCGAGGCGAGGACAGCTCGATCGCCACCTGTTCGCCGCGCCAGATCCCGCTGGCCGTCAGCTTTCCAGCCTTGTTGAGCGCCGGCAGGCTTGCCTTGCCGGTGAGGTCGCTCAAAAGGTCGGCCTCGCCTTCGGCCGAGACAGCCACGACACGGCCGTCGATAAATTCGATCGTGCCGAACTGGTCGGATGACAAGGCGCTCAGATCCGGTTCGGCCGGGTTCGCAGCGACAGTGGCCCGGGCGCTTTCGATTGCCCGGCTGAGACGCCCGCCGCGCGATTGGGGAATCTCAAGAGTTCCATTTGCCAGGCGCTTGAGGCGAAGCGTCGGCCTGATGAAATGCGCATCGGAGAAATCGACATTGCCGCTCAAGGCGGAGAGCGCGGACAGTTCGATCTCGACACGCTCTGCCTCGATGACCGGCAGGCCTCCCGCGTCCTCCCAGTCCGTCAAGGTCACGTCGGTGAGGGTGGCACGGAAGACCGGCCAGATTTCGATGTCGGGGGCGCCATCGATCGAGACGCGAAATCCGCTCCACGCACTCATCTCGAACGCGATGCGGTCCTTGACGATCTGGGTGGAGGCGATGAACGGCAATGCCGCAACAGTGACGGCGATCAAGACGGCAATGCCGACGATCGCCCAGATGCTGCGCTTGAACAGTGGTGATGGCATGTTGCCCTTATGCTGCCCGTGCTGCGCCGTTATGGGAACCGGGTGTAACCGAGACACGCGGCATTTCAAGTCTTTGTGGTCTCGTGATGACGTTTGCGCACAGCGCAATGGCGCATTTCGACATTTCCTTGATCTGCTGCAGTGCGACATGCATAACCTTGCGCGGTTCTGGGAGAGATGCCGATGACTGTTGAGATGCCGCTTTGGGTGCCGTCTGCCGAGCAAATTGCGGAGGCGCCGCTGACGGCGTTCATGGCTGAGGCCAGCAAGCGCGCCGGGCAGGCGTTGACCAGCTACACCGAGATGCACGCATGGTCGATCGCCGATCGCGAGGTTTTCTGGGACCTGGTGTGGGACTTCTGCGGCGTGATCGGCCACAAGGGCGGTCGCGTTCTGGACAATGGCGACAAGATGCCCGGCGCTGCGTTCTTTCCCGATGCCAAGCTCAATTTCGCCGAGAACCTGCTGCGCGGTTCGGGCAGCCACGAGGCGATCATCTTCCGCGGCGAAGACAAGGTCGAGCGGCGTCTCAGCTGGGACGAGCTTTCCGCACTGGTGTCGCGGCTGCAGCAGTTGTTCGTCTCGCTCGGCGTCAAACAGGGCGACCGGATCGCGGCGATGATGCCCAATATGCCCGAGACCGTCGCGGCGATGCTGGCAACGGCGTCGATCGGCGCCGTGTGGTCGTCGTGCTCGCCCGATTTTGGCGAACAAGGCGTGCTCGACCGCTTTGGCCAGATCGAGCCGAAACTGTTCATTGTGCCTGACGGCTACTGGTATGCCACAAAACGCATCGACGTCAGCGAGAAGGTCGCAGCCGTTGCAAAGCGGCTGCCAAGTGCCGCCAAGGTGCTGGTGGTCGACTATCTCGGCGATGCCAGGCAGGTCGCGTCAGGCATTGCCAGGGCCGAGGCGCTGGACGATGCGCTGGCGCCTTTCGTGGCAAAGCCGGTGGCGTTTGAGCCCCTGCCCTTTTCCCATCCGCTCTACATCCTGTTTTCGTCAGGCACGACAGGCATCCCCAAATGCATCGTGCATTCGGCCGGCGGCACGCTCATCCAGCATCTCAAGGAACAACGCCTGCATGCCGGGCTGAAATCTGGCGACCGCTTCTTCTACTTCACCACCTGCGGCTGGATGATGTGGAACTGGCTGGTCTCGGGCCTGGCCTCGGAAGCGACGTTGTTGCTCTATGACGGCTCGCCCTTCCACCCAAACGGCAATGTGCTGTTCGACTTCGCCCAGGCCGAGGGCATGACCCATTTCGGCACCTCGGCGAAGTTCATCGATTCCGTGCGCAAGGCTGGGCTCAGGCCGATCGACAGCCAYGATCTGTCCAGCGTGCGCACCATCTCGTCGACCGGCTCGCCCTTGTCGCCCGAGGGTTTTGCCTTCGTCTATGACGGCATCAAGAAGGACGTCCACCTCGCCTCGATCTCGGGCGGCACCGACATCGTCTCGTGCTTCGTGCTCGGCGTACCGACCGAACCGGTATGGTCGGGCGAGATCCAGGGCGCGGGCCTCGGCCTTGCCGTCGATGTCTGGGACGATGCCGGCAAGCCGGTGCGCCAGGAAAAAGGCGAACTGGTCTGCACCAAGGCGTTTCCGGCAATGCCAATCGGCTTTTGGAACGACGCGGACGGCATAAAATACCACGCCGCTTATTTCGAGCGTTTCGACAATATCTGGTGCCATGGCGACTTCGCCGAATGGACTGTTCATGGCGGCATGATCATCCATGGCCGTTCCGACGCGACGCTCAATCCAGGCGGCGTGCGCATCGGCACCGCCGAGATCTACAACCAGGTCGAGCAGATGCCGGAGATCCTCGAGGCCATCTGTATCGGCCAGGATTGGGACGACGATGTGCGTGTCGTGCTGTTTGTCCGCCTCGCGCCCAACGTCACTCTCGACGAGGGGCTGGAGAAGCGCATCCGTGCCAAGATCAAGATCGGCGCCAGCCCGCGCCACGTGCCGGCGCGCATCGTCGCCGTCGCAGACATCCCGCGCACCAAATCCGGCAAGATCACCGAACTGGCCGTCCGTGACATCGTCCACCACCGCGCGGTCAAGAATAAGGAAGCGCTCGCCAATCCCGAAGCGCTGGAGCTTTATCGCGACATTCCGGCGCTGCAAAAATGAACGCGCGGCGCCCATATGCTTAACGAAAGGTGAAGTGTAAATTTACCTAGACTTCAGGAGTGGTACACTTTCGTAAATTTTTCATTGTTTGGGTAAGGAGCTGTTAATGTTCGGCGCCGATATTCGTGCCTAACTTGAGGGAGAAATCCCTTTCCTCGTCTTCGAGGATAGCTCGTTCGCTCAAGTCCCCGTTGAAACAGCATCTCCTTTAAAGGCGCCCGTTCAGGCGCCTTTTTCTTTGTCATGACAGGGAGAGTCTAGAGCGAGGCCTCGGCGTCGCGTACCAGCGCACCGGAAAGCAGCACCACCGGTACCATCGCCGTGACGATGATGACGATCGCAGCGACTGCCCCCTCTTCCGGCACGCCGCGCGAGGCGTTTTCGTAGACATGGGTGGCAAGCGTGCTGAAGCCGAAAGGCCTGAGCAGGATCGTCGCCGACAGTTCCTTGACGGTATYGACGAAGACCAGCACGGCAGCGGTGAGGATAGCCGGCTTGAGCAGCGGCAGCAGCACGCTTGTGGCACTTTGCGCCGGCGTCTTGCCCAGGCTGCGCGCCGCCTCGTCGAGGCTACCGGGCAGCTTTTCCATGCCGGAGCGGACAGCACCTTCGGCAAGTGCGACGAAGCGGATGGTGCAGGCAAGAATGACGGCGGCGGCCGAGCCGGTGAGCAGAAGCCCGGTTGAGAAGCCGAGATAGGCGCGGGCGAAAGCGTCGATCGAATTGTCAAAGCGCGCGAGCACGAAGAGCAGGCCGAGGCCGAGAATGCCGCCGGGCAAGGCATAGCCCACCGACGCCAGCCGCACAGTAGCGGCCATGGCGCGGGTCTTGGACAGGCGCTGGGCGTTGAGCAGGAACAGCGCGATGGCAACGGTGATGGCGGCCGTCAGCGAGGCCGTCATCAGGCTGTTGACAAAGGCATGACCGAGATCGGGCGAGGTGAATTGTTCGAGCCGGCGCGAGGCATATTGGCCGAAGACGGTGATCGGCACACCGAAGCCGCTGAGGATCGGCAGTGATACGGCAATTGGCATGGCCAAGCGCGTCCAGCCCTTCAACGCCACCCGCGGCGGATGGACTTTGAGATGGGTACCGCGGCCGGCATGAAAGCGCTGGCGCCTTCGCGCCCATTGCTCGGCGACGAGCAACAGCACCACGAGCACCAGCATCAGCAGCGCGATCTGCGCTCCGCCTTCCAGGCTGCCACGGTTGAGCCAGGTGGTGTAGACCGCAACGGTCAGCGTGCGGACACCGAAATATTCGGCAGCCCCGATATCGTTGATGGTTTCCATCAACACCAGGGCAACACCGGCAACGATGGCCGGGCGCGCGACCGGCAAAAGCACGCGCCAGAACACCCGGCCTGGGCGCGCGCCAAGCGTGCGCGCGACATCGGCTATGTTGCGGCCCTGCATGAGGAAGACGATGCGCGTGGTGAGGTAGACATAGGGGTAAAGCACCGAGGCGAGCACGAAGGCCGTACCCCAGGTCGAGCGGATATCGGGAAACCAGTAGTCGCGGATTGTCTGGAAGCCGAAGATTTCGCGAACCAGGCTCTGCACCGGCCCTTGATAATGGAAAAATTCGCCAAAGGCATAGGCCGCGAGATAGGGCGGCACCGCAAGCGGCAGCACCAGCGCCCATGACAAGATGCGGCGGAACGGGAAATCATAGGCAACGACCGCCCAGGCGCAGGCGACGCCCGCGACCGAAGTCAGTGCGGCCACCATGGCCAGCAGCGCAAGTGTGGTGCGCGTCGCGCCCGGCAGGACGTTTGCGATCAGATGCGGCCAGTCCTCGCCTGTGCCTGAAAGCGCGACGACGACCAGCGAAATGACCGGCAGGATGACAATGATGCCGATAGCAAGCGCCAAAGTGCCTATCAGAGGATGGCGCAAGCGCTTGACCGGCAAGGCTGGGGTGTTCGCGGCAAATGCCGCGCCAGAAACTCCACCGCCTGCTCCGTCCGTTGTCGGCACGGCAATTCCCCAGTAACGCGGAAAAGCCGGGCCGATTGCCCGGCCCGGCCCTTCCTCAGTTCATGACCCGGCCGGTCAGCTGCTCGGGCCGTCGTCGAGACCGACGCGGTCGACCATTTCGGACGCCGCCTTGCGACCCTTGGCGATGTCGATCAGCGGCAGCGTGTCGGCGTTGAGCGTGCCGAAAGCCTTGACTGTCTCGGACGGCTCGAGGCCCGGCTCGACCGGATATTCGTAGTTCTTTTCGGCGTAGACCTGCTGCGCCTTGTGGCTGGCCAGGAAACGGATCAGCTTGACGGCGTCGTCTTTGTGCGGCGCGTACTTGGCCAGTGCTGCGCCCGAGATGTTGACGTGGGTCAGGCCGTTTTCCCAAGTCGGGAAGAGCACGTTGATGGCGTTGCCCCATTCCTTTTCCTTGGGGTCCTTTTCGTTGTTGCGCATCAGGCCAACATAGTAGGTGTTGCCGATGGCAATGTCGCACTCGCCGGCGGCAATGGCGCCAGCCTGCGGACGGTCGCCGCCGTCGGGCTTCTTGGCCAGATTGRCCTTGAGACCCTTCATCCACTCTTCGGTCTTCTCCGGACCCCAATGGGCGATCGCCGCCGAGAAGAGCGCAAGATTGTAGTCATGCTGGCCCGAGCGCATGCAGATCTTGCCCTTCCACTTGGGATCGGCGAGGTCGGCATAGGTGATGGCCGTGTCCTTGACGCGGTCCTTCGAGGCATAAATGACGCGGGCGCGCTTGGTCACACCGAACCAGTTGCCTTCGGGATCGCGATATTCGGCCGGCAGCAGCTTGTTGATCTCTTCATCGACCAGCGGCTGGGTGACGCCCTTTTCCTTGGCCGACGTGAGACGAGCGATATCAACAGTCATGATGACGTCGGCGGGCGAGTTCTGACCTTCGGCCAGGACGCGTTCCTCAAGACCCTTGTCGAGGAACAGTACTTCGGTCTTGATGCCGGTTTCGGCCGTGAAGGCATCGAGAACAGGCTTGATCAGGTCAGGCTGGCGATAGGTGTAAATGTTGACGACACCATCGGCGAGCGCCGACGTAGTGAAGAGCGCCGCAACCGCAAAAGCGTAGCCGGCAATCGCCGACCGGGCGTTGTTGATCTTCATTTTTCTCTCCTGGCCAAAGGGGTCAAAGTCCCTCGAGGAACAAGTCAAAGCCTCGGTTTCGAGGCTGTCTCCCCTATGGTCATTGTGAGACTTCCAGTCAAGTTTAAAGGCCAATCTTTTCAATAGTTTAGAATTATTCTAAACTGGATTGTTTCGCACCGGATTCAATGGCTTGTTCAACAAATTCTAACAATCGCTGAGTCGGGCCATGCCAATGTGCACAAAATGTCGCACCCTGCGGCCTCGCGTTATTCGGCGAGCACCCGCGTCGAGGGGAATGTCACCTCGACCAGAGTGCCCTCGCCCGGCGTCGATGCAATGGCAAAGCGGGCGCGATTGGCCTCGACCATCGCCTTGGTCAGCGGCAGGCCGAGCCCGGTGCCGTCGCCGCGCGTGCGCTTCAGCGAATTGATCTGCTTGAACGGTTTCAGCGCCTGTTCGATCTCGGCCTGGCTCATGCCGATGCCGGTGTCGCGTACCCGCATGACGATGTCGCCTGATGTCTCATAGGCAGTGGAAACGATGACCTGGCCGCCGGCCTGGGTGTAACGCACAGCATTAGATAGGATATTGAGTGCGATCTGGCGGATGCTGCGCCGGTCGGCAACGATCTCCGGCAGGCGCGAAGCGAAGCTCGAACGAATGATGACACGCTCGCGATTGGCTTGGGGCTGCATCATGGCGACGGTCTCGGCCAACGTGTCGTTGAGCGATACCGCCTCATAGTCCATCTCCTGCTGCCCAGCCTCGATCTTCGAGATATCGAGCAGGTCATTGACCAGCGATAGCACGTGATTGCCCGAGCGGTTGATGTCGCGGAGATAGTCGCGGTAACGATCGTTGGCGACGGGCCCGAATTTCTCATCGACCATCAGTTCGGAAAAACCGATGATGGCATTGAGCGGCGTGCGGATCTCGTGGCTGATACGGGCGAGGAAATCGGACTTCTGCGAGGACGAGCGCTCGGCCAAGGCGCGCGCCTGGGTCAGCTCTTCCTCGGCACGCTTCCACTGGGTGATGTCGCGAACCACGGCGCAAAAGCCGCTCTCGTTGGGCAGACGCCCGATGGTCATGAACAACGGGATGAAACGCCCTTGCGACTCGCGGCCGATGACCTCGCGACCATCGTTGAGCACGCTTGCAACGCCGTGGTCGGAAAGGCCAACGAGATAGTCGCGCGCGGCGCGTTGGCTCTCGATGGCGAAAAGCGAATAGAACGGCTTGCCGGTGACTTCATCGCTGTCGAAGCCAAACAGAGCTTCCGCAGGTCGGCTGATCGAACGAATGGCGCCATCGCGGTCAATCAGCACAACACCGTCGGTCGCTGTGTCGATGATGGTGCGCATCTCGGCGAGGCGCTCTTCGAGTTCGACGACCTGCTCGGAAGCATCGTCGATATCGTCATCGCCGCTGATGCGGCGCACGACCAGCATCAACGCCTTGCCATCCTGCCACGGCACGGACCGAAGCACCGCCTCGATCGGAAACTCCTCGCCGTCGCGGGTTTTCAACCTGAGGTCATGGTCCGAGCCCGGTTCGTCGCCGTAGCTTTCGGCAAACAGCGCGTCGAGGCCACCGGCCTGCGCCAGTTCATCTACAGAGACGTATCCGGTCAGGTCGAGGAACTCGGCGTTGGCGTAGTGGAGCACATCGCCGGCATGGATCAGCACAGGCACCGGTAGTTGTTCGAGAATCGGCGCGTCGACAGGGGTGTCGCGCCCCGCAGCGAAGGAAGGAATGACGTCTTCGGTGCGCAGAGGCGGCTTTTCGGGCTCGTCGCGGTCGACATCGGCCTGTTCAAAAGTATCAGATGGACGGACGGACGACAGCGTAACGATCTCTGCGCTCTCGGTCCCCAATTGCTCGACAGGTGCCGGCTCAGTCGCAGGCGTTGCGGGCTCGGCGGTTTCAGGCGTCGGCAGACGTGCTTCAGGCTCAGCAGCCACAGATGCATGCTCGGCGATTTCAGCAGCGGCGGCTTCCGAATAGGCCGCGATCTCGGCCGATGCTGCTTCGCCATTCTTCTCGGTGTCCGACTTCTCCGCCGCGTGGGCGTCGCTGACCGCTGCGGACGCCGGCTGCTGCCTTGCGGCCACGATCTCGTTTGCTCGCTTCAACTTTTCGCCGATTTCGCGGAACGCGCTGCGCTCGACGCTGGAAAGCCCCTTGCCATTGGCAGGCTCTTCCACCGTTGCCGGCCGATGTTCGGCAAGCCGGATCACCTTGTCGGAATAGCGGCGGTCATGCGTGGGTCCGACCTCAAGTGCTGGCACTTCACCGGCAAAAGGATCTGCGGGAGCCTCGGCCCCCTCAGGAACCTCCTCGACAGGCGGGTGCGGTCTTTCGGCTTCCGGCTGCCTGGGTTCTGGTTGCTTGGCCTCGGGCTCTACCACATCAGGCAGGCTGGCTTGCGTGATGGGCGATTCGACTACGGCGGGCTCACCAGCGGAAGGCCGCTCGGCGATGTCTGCGACTTGCGGCCCTGCTTCTTCGGCATGTTTGCCGTTGGGCACCAGCGCCAGGCCGATACGCTCATGATCGAGGACGGCTTCTCCGGGGCGCGCAACGCCGAAGCCGCGAAACCCTTCGAACGTGCGGTCGCGGCCATAGACGGGCAAGGCGGCAAGATCGACGGGAATGCGCTTGTCGGAGCCAGCGACCGGCCACAGCACCGAGCGGCCGGACCAGGTGTCGCGGCGCTGCAGGAGGCCGGCGATTTCGCCTGAGGGGTCGAGCTCGAAGGTATTCGACACATCCTGGAAGCGGCGTCCGACGACATCGGCGGCATGTTCGCCCACGACTGCAGCGAATTCGGGCGAAATCGCGCTGAAGCGGCTTTCGGCGTCGGTGCGCCAGACGAAGCGAACCGGCGCGACCGAGCGGTCGGTTAGCGGTTTTGCCTGTGCCGGCTGGGATTGGGTCGGCAAACCCTCGGCGGCCGCTACTACTGCGGCAAGCTCCTCGACAGGCTTCAAGGTCGCAACCGGCTCGACAACTGGTTCAGGGAGGGGAGCCGGCTCATCGGCTGGCACCTTAGTCACCGCAGATACAACAGGTGTTTCAGCCTGCTTTGCAGCCATCGCCCGAACAGTGGCACCAGCCTGGCTTTCACGCTCCTCGGGACTGAAATACCAATGATCGTGATCGTGATCGGCATCCCCCTGAGGATGCACTGTTGTTGGCGATGGTGCAGGCGCTTCGTCGCGCGGGCGCTCGCTGGGCGCGGTGGGCGCCATCACCAGAGGCGCGTCCACCTCCTGGCCGGCGTCGTCCATCGCCTCGAGGCGCTCGTCGACGACGACAAGCAGGTGCCGCGCTGGGTCGTCGGTCAACCGCGCCAGCCCGGCCGGCAGGTAGCCGCCTGTGGCGGGGATCGCCCGCTTGATGATGCGGTCACGCTCGCGAGCCACTGATGACACCAGTCCGGCAAGCGTGGAGGTGGCAATGCCAAGTTCGGCAAAGCCGTCGGTCGCAGCTTCAATCTCGCCGCCGCCATCGACAAAGGCGAGAAAATGGCCCGGCTCGGTGAAACCCTTGATAGCGTTTGCAGCAATGTCCCTTGAGCCGCGCGAGCTGGCTTGAGCTGCGGGCACCGCAAGCATGATTGCGGTTGCGCCATCAGGCAGCCGAACCGAGCTTGCCGCCAAGGCGACAGCACTGCTGGTCATGCCGGATGCCACGCGAACCATGATCGAGCGGTCGCGGCCGATCTCGGGGAACCCGGAGGTGGCGGCGATTTGCCGGCGGGCGGCCATACCCAGACGCGCGGGCGCGCCGATCACCGCATCGATGTCGTCATAGCCGAGCACGGCAGCACCGGGACCGTTGGCCCAGAGCACCTGCTCGAGATCGACCGACAGAACGACGATAGCGTCGCCGGCAGCGAAACGCTGCCTGACACGATCGACCACCGCGACGTCGATGAAGGAATAGGCTGCTGACGGCATTCACATAACCCGCAAGGCACGCATTCTCGTAATTAATGCTTTGTTAATAAAAGCCGTCATCGCCAAGGTCTAGCAAACAGGTGGACCCTAGCGGCATTATTCTCGCCACGTGGTTAACCCCGCCGGACGGAAATGGTGCACTGCAACATAGATATTGCAATGCACCATAAAATGCCCTATATCCAACATGCGAATAAACGAGACGGGTGACAACACCCCGTCCAGTCCACAGGGTGAGACAATGTCCAAGACCAAGACCGCAGAATTCGCAGATACCATTGAAATGCCGAGCTTTGACGTTTCCAAGGCCTCCGACCAGTTCCGCGTCTTCGCCGAAAAGGGCGTCGAGCAGTCCAAGGAAGCTTATACCAAGCTCAAGACCGGTGCCGAAGAGGCGCAAAAGACCATCGAGACCAGCTACGAGACCGCCCGCAGCGTGACTAACGAGCTGTCGCTCAAGGCGATTGCCGCCCTCCGCACCAATGCCGAGACCGGTTTCGCGCATCTCGAAGCTCTGGCCGGCGCCAAGACGCTGTCGGAAGTCATCGAGTTGCAGACCTCTTATCTGCGCGRCCGCGTCGAGCAGACCGTCGAACAGGCCAAGGAATTCCAGGCTGTTGCCTCGAAGGCCGCCGAAGACGTTTCGAAGCCGGTCAAGACCGCTTTCGAAAAGGCACTGAAAGACCTCAAGGCCGCCTAATAGCGCCTGAACAGATACCCGGCGGGCGGTTTCCTCCTCCCTCTGCCTGTCGGGCGAAGCGGCCAGCACCTCCTCCCGCTGGTCATTACAGGAAAAGGCCGGCTCCTCCCGCCGGCCTTTTTCTATTTTTCGCGGCGCCGAAACGCCGGATATCAAGGACTTCCCACAGGCAGCGCAAATCGCCGCAGTGGAATATGCGCAAAGCTCTTGAAATGCGTTCGAAGAGTCCGTATTGACGCCGCACCAACAGGTACGCGGTTGTAGCTCAGTTGGTTAGAGCGCCGGATTGTGGATCCGGAGGTCGGTGGTTCGAGCCCACCCAACCGTACCATCATTTTTCCCAGTCAAATCAAAGCAATACGTGCGCAAGGGCGCCAGCTACCGGCAATTCCATGTTGCGACTGGCAATCCTTGGCTTTCAAGGGTTTTGACCCGACCATCAGCAGATGGACACCACATCCTTGCTGCTTGGCTTGGCTGACCGTTACAAAGACCGGAGATGTGCACGCCCCATGCTGGGCAAGCGAGGAGGGCGAACTGATTCGCCCTCCTTGCCACTGGCAACCTTATCGAGGCGCCAGCCCCTCAAGTTCGTTCAGTCTCTTCAGTGCGGCCTGCTGCTGCAGCCATCCGTAGTTGATGCCACCAGCATTCAGGGAGCTTCCCGTCTGGAACGGGAACTGATCGAAATCGGAGAAGAACTCCTTGATCTTGCCCTGGATGGGCACCAGCAACCATATGTTGCGCCCAAGGAATTCCATGGCGCCACCGCCCTCCTCGAGCCCCCGTTCATAGGGGTCCATGCGCAGGTTGGTAATCAGAGCCCAGCTCGGAATCTCGCGCGTCGCTGTGGCGATATTGCCGTGGCTGGCTATGGCGAAACTAAGCTTCCAGTCGTTCCAGCGGATCGCGTTGAGATTGCCGCCCTGATCGAAATAGTAGACGGCATCGCGCGGCGGCGCCTTGGCCTCGCCCTTGAGGAGTTCGGTAAGGTCGTAGCCGTCGAGATGGACCTTGAAAGTCTTGCTGCCGGCCTGGAAACCGGTCTTCATCTTCTCCTTGACGTCGGGAAGACCAGCTGCGGTCGCGAAGGTCGGCAGCCAGTCCATGAGCGTCACCGGTTCATTGATCTGCGTACCCGGTTTCACGACACCCGGCCAGCGCACCATCATCGGGATGCGCATGCCGCCTTCCCAAGTGGTTCCCTTCTCGCCGTGGAACGGTGTAATGGCGCCATCCGGCCACAGCGCGATTTCGACACCGTTGTCGGTCGTATAAAGCACGATCGTGTTCTCGGTGATGCCGAGGTCATCGAGTTGCTGGAGCAGCTGGCCGACATGTCCGTCATGTTCCACCATGCCATCGGCATGGATGCCTTTCCCGGTCTTGCCTAAGGAATCCGGCTTCAAATGCGTGAAGATGTGCATGCGGGTCGAGTTGAACCAGACGAAGAACGGCTTGTCGGCCTTGGCCTGTCGGTCGATGAAGTCCTTGGCGGCGGCCAGGAACTCCTCGTCGACCGTTTCCATACGCTTGGTGTTGAGCGCACCGGTATCCTCGATCTTGCCGTCAGCACTCGACTTGATGACACCGCGAGGACCGAACTTTTTTTTGAACTCCGGATCTTTCGGATAGAAATAACCTTCTGGTTCTTCCTCCGCATTGAGATGGTAGAGGTTGCCGAAGAACTCGTCGAAACCGTGATTGGTCGGCAGGTGTTCGTCGCGATCGCCAAGATGGTTCTTGCCGAACTGCCCGGTGGCGTATCCCTGTGACTTCATGACATCGGCAATCGTGGGCATCCACTCCTGGATGCCGTGCGGATCGCCCGGCATGCCGATCGTCAGGAGCCCGGTGCGGAACGGCTCCTGCCCGAGTATGAACGAAGCGCGCCCAGCCGTGCAGCTCTGCTGGCCATAGGAATCGGTGAAGTTCGCGCCCTCGGAAGCGATGCGGTCGATGTTGGGCGTGCGGTAACCCATCAGGCCCATCGTGTAGGCACTGATCTGGGGGACACCGATGTCGTCGCCAAATATGACAAGGACGTTCGGTGGCTTGCCGCCTGCGGTCGACGCCTGTTGTTGAGCCTGTACTTTGGTCGTTGAGGCTATCGAGCCCACGACACCGGCTGCCGCCAGTACCGTGCCCCCAAGAAGCACGTTGCGGCGGCTTACATTCCCTGCGGCAGTTTCATCGCTTTYGGTGGAAACATCGTTGCGAAACACGCTCATTTTCTACTCCTGCATGATTGCGACTTTCGAATGCACGTGAACAAAGCCCCCCTCTAAAGACAAGTTTCGGCAATCGAGGGTTGCTTCCCCAACGTGAAGCTTATGGCGGCATCGGCAAGAGCAAGTTTGGCCAACGCAAATAGCCCCGCCACCTCTACGGCAGCGGGGCGTGATGACGAAGTATTCCTCCAAGTCTTGAACGTTGCCCCTTACCGGCGCACACCAATGCAAAACGGCGCGTTTGGACACTTAGTTGCCAACGCCAATCGGCAAATCGATTTCCAGGGATTCTGCCGGCCACGGCCGACGATCATGCATAGGTACCGGTGCCGAGATGTCGTGAAGGTGCGGTGGGAGAGCGCCGCTCAAGCAAAGCCGTGGGCTCCCTCCCACCAGTTGCGCCAGCCCCATGCMCCGCAACAGCCCAATTTACCACCTGTGCCAGCGCAGCGCTATCGACGCACGGTTTGTTGATCGTTGATGGAGTGCGAAGGAGACGGCGAGTGGAGCCTCTCGGGCATTGGGGGCTGGGGTAGAGGCCCCACTCACGCATTTTGTTGCCGGCAAATGCGCTGGGTGAACGCACCAGACAACAAAGGCAGCTTAACACCTCGTCCGGGGTATGCGCGAATCACACGTTTGAAGGAGCCTCGATTCAGCTTCTGGTGTCGGAACCGCAACCTGCCCGCTCAGAGCAACAATGCAAAACGGCGCGCTTCGGTCGAAGCGCGCCGTTTTTGTCCCCCAAAGGACAGTTAGTCAGAACTGGCGGGGTGGTGTTACCGGCAAGGAGCCTCGTAGCTCATGGGATTGCCGTTGCGGTCGTACATCGGACGGCCGCGGCTATCCAACTGCTGGTAGCGGCATTGGCCCGGAGCCGTTCCAGCACCGATCATGGCGCCGGCGAGACCGCCGATGACCGCACCTGCAACAGTCGCACCGGTGTTGCCGCCGATGGCCTGGCCAACGAGTGCGCCACCGGCTGCGCCGACGGCACCGCCGCCCAACGCACGTTCCTGCGGGGTGTTACAGGCCGCTGCGGCCAGTGCGACGAAAGACAAAACTGCGGCCGTAGCCATAAAACGTGTCATGTACCCTACTCCTCAAGATTATCGCCACGACGCTATCATGGCGACTTTGGCTTATCCAGTGGCATACCCTTGGAAAACCTGACCTTTTGGGCGTTTCACGACCTTGCATTTCCGTTTTTGGCCGCTTGTGCCCGGCGTTGCTGACGGCAGGGCGGCGTGCCCGCTCACCCTCGTTGCGCGGCCTGCTCGTCGCGCAGGCGCTGGACCTCGCGCTGTTTGTTGACCAGCGAGGCGGCAATGACGCCTATGGCGACGATGGCGATCAGGATGGTACAGGCAGCATTGATCTCCGGCGTCACGCCAAGCCGCACCTGGCTGTAGATCTTCATCGGCAAGGTCGTTGCGCCCGGACCCGAGGTGAAGCTCGAAATCACCAGATCGTCGATGGACAGCGTAAAGGCCAGCATCCAGCCGGAGATGATGGCGGGCAAGATCACCGGCAGCGTGATCTGGAAGAAGGTTTTCACCGGCGGAGCCCCCAGATCCATCGCCGCCTCTTCGAGCGAGCGGTCGAAGGTGACCAGCCGCGACTGCACCACGACCGCAACAAAGCACATCGAAAAGGTGATGTGGGCGAGCGTGAGCGTGAAGAAACCGCGATCGAGCCCGACGGCGACGAACAGCAAAAGCAGCGACAGGCCGGTGATCACTTCCGGCATGACCAGCGGGGCAAACACCATGCCCGAAAACAGCACCCTGCCCTTGAACCGGGTGTAGCGGGTCAACGCCAAGGCAGCGAGCGTGCCGAGCACTGTCGCAAGCGTCGCCGAAATCAGACCGACACGGATGGTTACCCAAGCAGCATCCATCAGGCCCTGGTTGTGAAACAGCGAGACATACCATTTGGTCGAGAACCCGCCCCAGACAGTGACAAGCTTGGATTCGTTGAAGGAAAAGACGACCAGCAGCACGATGGGCAGATAGAGGAAGGCAAAGCCCAAAACGATAGCTGTGATGTTGAAGCGGCTCCAGCTCGAATTCATCTCAGCGCTCCTGTTCCTGAGCGCGGGCCTGCGCCTGCTGGAAAAACATGATCGGCACGACGAGCAGCAGAAGCAGGATCACAGCCACGGCCGAGGCGACCGGCCAGTCGCGATTGGCGAAGAACTCGTTCCACAGGGTCTTGCCGATCATCAGCGTCTGCGAGCCGCCAAGCAGATCGGGAATGACGAATTCGCCCACTGCCGGAATGAACACCAGCAGGCAGCCAGCGATGACGCCGGGCAGCGACAGCGGGAAGGTAATCTTCCAGAAGGCGGTGGTTGGCGGGCAGCCAAGGTCCTGCGCCGCCTCGATCAGCGAATAGTCCATCTTCTCGAGCGCCGAATAGAGCGGCAGAATCATGAATGGCAGATAGGAATAGACGATGCCAATGAAGATCGCCGTATGGGTGTTCAGGATCACCAGCGGCTGATCGATGACGCCGGTGGCGAGCAGGAACTGGTTGAGCAGGCCCTCGGGCTTGAGGATGCCGATCCAAGCGTAGACCCGGATCAGGAAGCTGGTCCAGAACGGCAGGATGACCAGCATCAGCAGCGTCGGACGGATCGTCGCCGGTGCACGTGCCATGCCGTARGCGATCGGATAGCCGACAAGCAGCGCCAGGAACGTCGAGATCCCCGCGATGATGACGCTTGAGACATAGGCGTTGAAGTAGAGCGCGTCCTGCGTCAGCCAAAGATAGTTGTCGAAGCTGAATTCGCCGATTTGCGACATTAGGCCAGAAAAGCCGTCGGAAAGGCCAAGCACCGGCGTGTAGGGCGGCATGGCGATCGCGGTGGTCGACAGCGATATCTTAAAGACGATGAAGAAGGGAATGAGGAAGAAAAACAGCAGCCAGAGATAAGGGACGATGATGACGAGGCGGTCGGTGATGGCCGAGAGGGGGCGTTTCATCTCTCCACCTATCGCGTCAGAACGACGCCGGCGTCGTTGCGGAAGGAGATCCACGCCTTGTCGTCCCAGCTCAGCGGGTCTTCGGTGGCGCGCGTCGCGTTGAGCGAGCTCGCCTTGACCACCTGGCCGTTGCCGAGCTGAACATGGAAGATGGTCATGTCGCCGAGATAGGCGATGTCGTAGATTTCGCCTTCCATGGCATTGTCGCTGCCTTCCGGCTTCTTCGACGATACCTTGATCTTCTCGGGTCGGATGGCGAAGGCGACCTCGCTGCCCGCCGGGGCATCGCCGGCATTGGCGGTGCGGATGCTCACGCCATTGGTGCTGGCGATGGTCGCACCCATGCCGTCACGGTCGGCGACCTTGCCTTCGAACATGTTGATGTTGCCAACGAAGTCGGCGACGAAACGAGATCCCGGCGCCTCATAGACCTCGGCTGGCGTCGCCACCTGCATCACCTCACCCTTGTCTATGATGGCGATGCGGTCGGCCATGGTCATGGCCTCTTCCTGGTCGTGGGTGACGACAACGAAGGTCAGGCCGAGCGTCTGCTGCAAGTCCATCAGCTCGAACTGGGTTTCCTCGCGCAGCTTCTTGTCGAGCGCGCCGAGCGGCTCGTCGAGCAACAGCACCTTGGGCCGCTTGGCGACAGCACGGGCAAGTGCGACGCGCTGGCGCTGGCCACCCGACAGCTGATGCGGCTTGCGCTTTGCGAATTGGCCAAGCTTGACCAGCTTGAGCATGTCGGCGACGCGCGTTTCGATCTCGGCCTTGGGCATGCCGTCCTGCTTGAGGCCAAAGCCGATGTTCTGCTCGACAGTCATATGCGGGAACAGCGCGTAGGACTGGAACATCATGTTGACCGGCCGCCGATAGGGCGGAATACCGCGCAGGTCCTGGCCGTCGAGCAGGATCTGGCCGGACGTCGGCTCCTCGAAGCCGGCGAGCATGCGCAGCAGCGTCGACTTTCCGCAGCCCGAAGCGCCGAGCAGCGCGAAGAACTCGCGCTCGTAGATCGATAGCGAGAGGTTGTTGACGGCGATGAAATCACCAAAGCGCTTGGTGACGTTCTTGAATTGAATGTAGGGCTTGGCGTCAGGCTGGTTCCAGGGCGCAAATTCCCTGCGGATGTTGCCGAGCGATTTCATGTCCCTCTCCGTCCTGCCCCGGTAATAAATCCCGGCGCCCAATGGCGCCGGGACAGTCCCTACAATTATTGCCCTGTGACGATCTTGGTCCAGCTGCGGGTCACCGCGCGCTGGGTCTTGGGATCGTAAGGCGCGACGGTAAAGAGCTTCGCCAGCATCGCCTCATCGGGGAAGATCGCCGGATCGCCAACGATGTCCTTGTCGATGAACTGCTGCGACGCCTTGTTGCCGTTGGCATAGAAGATGTAGTTGGACGCCTTGGCCGCGACTTCCGGCTCCATCATGTAGTTGATGAATTCGTGCGCTTCGGCAACGTGCTTGGCGTCAGCCGGGATCGCCATCTGGTCGAACCACATCTCGGCACCTTCCTTGGGAATGACGTAGTCGACGACGACGCCCTGATCCGCTTCAGCCGCACGGTCGCGCGCCTGGAAGACGTCACCCGACCAGCCAACGGCGAGGCAGATGTCGCCATTGGCGAGCGCGTTGATGTATTCCGACGAGTGGAACTTGCGGATCGACGGCCGCACCTTGAGCAGTGCTTCCTCCGCCTTTGACAGATCGTCGAGCGCCGTCGATTGCGGCTTGAGACCGAGATACATCATCGTCGTCGGAATGATGTCAGTTGGCGAATCCAGGACATAGACGCCGCAATCGGCCAGCTTGGCGAGCTGTTCGGGCYTGAAAACGACATCCCAGCTGTCGATCTTGTCGACACCGAGTGCTTCCTTGATCTTCTTTTGGTTGTAGCCGATGCCGACCGTGCCCCACATGTAATTGACCGAGTATTCATTGCCGGGATCGTAGGCGGCGGTTCGCTCGCTGACCACGTCCCACATGTTGGCCAGATTAGGCAGCTTGGACTTGTCGAGCTTCTGGTAGACGCCCGCCTGGATCTGGCGCGCCAAGAAAGGACTGGCGGTCGGCACGACGACATCGTAGCCGCTGCCGCCGGCAAGCAGCTTGGTTTCAAGGATCTCGTTGGAATCATAGACGTCGTAGACGACCTTGATGCCGGTTTCCTTGGTGAAGTCTTCGATGATCGAGGAGTCGATGTAGTCCGACCAGTTGTAGACGTTGACGACCCGTTCCTGGGCGTTTGCGGCGGTCGCGACAATGGCAACAAGGGCTGACGCGGCGGTCAGCCAAAGCGCTCTACGGTTCATGACATTCTCCTTTCACGGACGCGCCCGTCCCGGCAGCATCCTGATCCCTATGCAAAATCGAGTGACGAAGGTAGCGCGCTCCCGCCGGCTTGCCGCGCGGCGCAAACGTTCTGGCGATTTACAGCTGCGGACACCGAAGCCCCGGCAGTGGAACCTGGCAAGATACGCCTGTGTTGTTGTTGTTACCCTCAAGTCGCAGCCTGCCCGCCGGACAGCAGCGTTGTCAATGGTAAACAATGTATTGWTTAATCAGGGACAGGCATGCCCGTCACACCCGGCCTCTGGGGCCTTGCCTGGCGTCTGAACTCCAGTGTCAGATGCACCAGCAGAGCAGTGAAAATGACCGCGCCGCCGGTGATGGTGCGAACCGACGGTACCTCGCCGTGGATGAGCCAGACCCAGATCGGGCCGAGCAACGGCTCGAAGGTACCGATCAGGGCGGCAACGGCGGCCGGGACCAATCTTGCGCCAGTCGCAAAGAAGGCAAGGCCAAGACCGAGATTGATCACGCCGAACGCAAACAGGAAACCCATGTCGCGTGGCGACACGGCAAACGTTGAAGCTTGCAAGGCGGCAAAGGCTGCAGCAATCATGGTGCCAAGGCAGGTGGCGGGTGTCATGCGCACATGGGCGAAGCGCCGGGTGATGACTGTAGCGATGGAAAACGCCACGGCGATCAGCAAAGCAAGCCCGTCGCCGACCGGCGAGACCTGGCCGCTGAACGATTCGGAGACCATGATGGCGACGCCTGAGATGACCGCGAAAATCGCCACCCAGGTGGCGACAGCCACGCGCTCACGAAACAGCACCCAGGCAAACAACGCCGCCAAAAGCGGCACGCCGGCCTGCATCAGAAGGATGTTGGCGACGGTCGTGTAGGAAAGAGCGACGACAAACGAGGTCGAGGCGGTGGCGAAGCATATCCCCACCAACAGGCCTGGCAGGCCCATGTCGCGGAAAAGTTTCAGCGTTCCGCGCAGGCCGTCGCGCCAGACCATGAAGGCCAGCAGGAAGGCCGCGGCCCAGACCGAGCGCCAGAATACCACCGTCCAGCTGTCGGGTTCCTCGATAAAGCGAGCAATGGCCCCGCCCAGGCTCCACATCAGTGCCGACATGAACACCAGGAATACGCCGAGACGCTCCTCGCGCCGCGAGACGTGCGGTGTAGCGCCTGTTGGCGACGGCGGAGCGGCGAGATCTGTCATGGCGCTAATCTCGACGACTTGCGAGCGGCACGATGCGCTCTAAACGACTGGGGCTTGTGCGTTCGCGTAACGTAAGGCTGCCTTTGTGACGAGGTCCAGCGCTCCGATCCCGTTGTGGCACGAGCAAAGCTGCACTGCCGAGCCGAAACGCCAGACGCCGTTTTCAAAGTTTCAAATTAGCGCTTGACCTCAATATTAGATGAGGTTTTACAGACGGGGCTCCTGCAAAAATGAAACGGAGCCACCCCAAAAATGCCTCAGAAAATCAAGCTCGCCTTGATCTATGGCAGCGCCCGCGAAGGCCGCTTCTGCGACACCGTCGTCGATTGGGCCGCAACCGAGATTCGCGGCCACCAGCAGTTCTCCATCGACCTGATCGACCCGCGCGAGCTTGCCAACAATCGTGCCGATATCGCGCGCCGCCTGGGCGCGGCCGACGCGTTCATCGTGGTGACGCCCGAATACAATCACGGCTACACCGCCGACCTCAAAGCACTGATCGACGCCCACAGCGTGGAGTGGCAGGCCAAGCCGCTGGCTTTCGTGTCGTATGGTGGCATCTCCGGCGGGCTGCGGGCCATCGAACAATTGCGCCTGGTCTTCGCCGAGCTTCATGTCGTGGCGATCCGCGACACTGTGAGCTTTGCCTTCGCCTCGAGGAGGTTCGACACCTCAGGCGCGCTGCTAGAACCGCGAGACGCACGCAAGGCGATGTCGGTTCTGCTCGCGCGCCTGCAATGGTGGGCGATCAATCTTCGTGATGCCCGTACCAACACGCCCTTTATCGAGGTGGCGGCATGACCATGGCGCAACAGGTTCAGGTCGTGCGGGCAAATCCCTTTCCCGACAGCCATGCCGGCCGCAATGCCACGCTGCTGCTCATCAGCACGCTGACCATCATGTCAGGCGCGACCATATCGCCGTCGCTGCCGGCCATCGAAAGCCACTTCGCTGGCAGCGGCCATGTCCAAATCCTGACCAGGCTGGTGCTGACGCTGCCCGCATTGTTCATAGTCATTTGCGCGCCCTTCGCCGGCGGGCTTGCCGACCGCTTCGGGCGCAAGCCGTTGCTGATCTCGGGCGCTCTGCTTTACGGGCTCAGCGGCATGTCGGGACTGCTTACCGACAGTCTGGCTGGGCTTCTTGTCGGACGCGCTTTGCTCGGCGTCGCGGTCGCTGGCGTCATGACGACCGCGACTGCACTTGTCGGCGATTACTTCTCCGGGCCGGAACGCGACCGTTTCATGGGTTACCAGTCAGCTTTTGTCGGCATTGGCGGACTGATCTTTTTGACCGGCGGCGGCATGCTGGCCGAATTGCACTGGCGCGCGCCCTTTGCCGTCTATGGCCTGTCACTGTTACTAATCCCGGCCGTTCTGGCTTTCATCAATGAGCCTGCGCGCAACAATCCATCCGCTGTGGATGCGTCCACGCAGACAGCAAGCCGCACAGTCTGGCTTGCGGTCATTGCCGTCTACATCGCGGCCGTTCTCAACAGTGTCGCCTACTACCTGCTTCCAACGCAGCTGCCGTTCTATCTCAATGCCATGGGCATGGGCTCGCCAACCGTGGCAGGGCTGGCGATCGGCCTGGGCAACATGATCGGGGCAGCTGTAGCATTGTTTTATGCCACCTTGCGCGCCAGGCTTGGGGTGATCGGCGTATTCGGCCTGGCCTTTGGCCTGACGGCCATCGGCTATGGTCTTCTAGGTTTGACCGATACGCTGGCGACGGTGCTGGCGGCCGCATGCGTGGTCGGGCTGGGGCTTGGGATGATCATGCCCAACATTGCCGCGGCGGCGATGGCAGMCGCAGCGCCCGCAATGCGCGGCCGCGTTGCCGGCGGCATGACGGCGAGTATCTTTGCCGGCCACTTCATCTCGCCCTTCGTCAGCCAGCCGATGATCGCGGCGTTCGGTTTTGCCAACACCTTCCTCTACACCGGGCTCGTCGTAGGCAGCATCGCGATCCTCATCGGCGCAACGACGATCTTGCGTGCACGCAGCTACCAAGCCAACGGAACGGCATTCTAAACCGCCAAAGGTTTGTTTTGACCCTCTATTTGTCTTGTTTCGCCAACCTCAGCACTTCTGACATCACAGCATCATCGCCAGCGGCATAGCTGGCGAAGGTCTGTGCGATTGGAACAGTAGGCAACAAGGAGCCCGCCGCCGTGCCGTAGAAATAGTTCAGGAAAAAACACGTCCCGATCTGTGACAGACGGCAGCCATTTTCCCAATCGTGGTAGGCTGTGGTGTATCGGAAAGCGATCTTGGAGTAGGGCAAGATCGTTGTACCGCCCTCTCCCCAGGATTGGGCTGCGTCCCCCATCTCCTCGCCGATCAGCACGGCACGCTGGCCCGAGTAATATTTCAGCCGCGACGCGATGCTGATTGCCGCCGAGAACGTGTTGCCGCTGGTCAGAATGAATATCTGCCCATTCGGCACCACCTCAGGCAGCAGTCGCGAAAAATCGGTTGCGAGCAGATAATTGCCGCCCGGACTGAACCGCAGATCCACGACAGCATGCTTGACCTCGCGTTTGCCGGCCTCAGCAAGCAGTTCTGCGAGATAGTCGGAGATCGGGGCCTGCTCTTGGTCGCGGAACCGGTTGAGCTGCACGTAGAGGATATCGTCCGCTTCCAGATAGCTGTGCCAGGAATTCTGATCGGGGCGCGAGAGATAGCCAGGCGTTTCAACACCATCCAGGACATGGACCCATGCGGCGTCACTCTCATTCGCCACGACCGGACTTAGATCCCGCTTTGGCCACACGGTTCTCGGCAAAGGCTCACCTTTGGCTGGCAATGCAGCAAGCGTGCGCTCGATCTCGGAGCCATCAGCCTTGCGAACGCGAAACTCGCTTTCGGTCGGCTTGCCCGCCAATTTGGCGGCGTGGAGCAATTCAGGCGAAATCATGAAATTCGGCGAAAGCTCGCGTGCGTATTTGTCGGTGCCACCGACATATGGGCGCAACGCTTTGACCAGTTCATCGGGCGACTGGCCATTCACCGCCAGGATTTGCGCACCCACAAGATCGCGATGCTCGCTGGTGGCGCGGACAACGAAAAGACCGTCTGCAAACCAGCCGAGACGCAGCGGAACGGCATTGAAGCCTTGTCCGCCGGCAAGGCCCAGGACATTGGTGTGACCGTTTTGGGCAAGGGCGACCGCCTTCGCTGCTCCCATCGCCAGTGCGGGCCGGTCGAGTTCGGAGGCTCGGGTAGTGAGTTCGTCAAGCGCTTGGCCAAAGGCTTCGCTGGTTTGAGCCGTAAAGCTTCGTTCGATCATCTGCATATTGCGAAGATGGGCCAAATCCTGCGTGTTCTTGTCAGCCAAAGAATCCCCGGTCGATATATCCAATGACGGATAGGATTTGAAAACCGGATACAGGATGAAGCTGAGCGGCAACACAACGACAATCAGCAACGCCACAACCGCGAGCGCACCGCGCTTCAGCCACCGCTTCCTCTTATGCCCGACATCAGAACTACCCATAGCCACCTCTCCAGATACTGTGCCATCGCCCGATCTGGAACAGCACATGGGTGGGGAAGCCACGCCATTCAATTACCTGGCACATCAACCCCGCGCCCTACCCCAGCGTGAAGAAACGGATCGGCAATGTTTGGCCTCGATAAGGGCAGTCGAATTCTTTGAATCCGCGCACCACGCCTGTCGAAAACGATCCCAATTCGTCGGGCCGAGKCACGCAAGGAACCGCACATGATGACCGTACTCAACTGCCTCGTCACCGAACATGATTACCGCTTCGTCGCCGCGGCATTGGTCATCTGCGCCGTCGGCTGCGTGGTATCGATGCGATTGTTTTCGCGTGCCCGCAATGTCAGGCGCGCCAAGCATGCGGCTTTCGTCTTCATGGCCGGCGTCGCCGGCGGCATGACGATCTGGACAACACATTTCCTGGCGATGCTGGGCTTCACCCCCAGTGTCGAACATGGTTTCGAGCCGAACTTCACCGTGCTTTCGCTGGCCTTTGCGATCGCCACGTCGATGGCTGGCTTCCTGATCGCCGCCAGTCTAGAGCGTGGCTGGATGATCGAGATGGGCGGCATCATCATCGGCGCCGGCATTGCGCTGATGCATTTTACCGGCATGCGCGGCTTCGTTGTGGCCGGCACGGTTTCTTACGATCCGGCCCTCGTTGCCTTTTCTATCTTTGCTGGTGCCGTTCTCGGAATGCTGGCGACCAACCGCATGGCACGGGGAACCTCGCGCCGCAGCCAGTATATCGGCATCACCGCCCTTATCCTGGCGATCGGCATGATGCATTTCACCGCGATGGGCGCGGTGCAGATCACGCCCGACCCGCGCGTCGCGGTCCCTGGCCAACTCATGTCCGACAGCGTGCTTGCGATCCTGGTCATTGCAGTCACCGTGCTCGTGGTGGTGCTCGGCGCCGTCACGCACCTTGCCGAAGAACAGGGCCAGCAGGACGCCGTCGCGCACTACAGGCATCTGGCCATGCACGACCCGCTGACCGGCCTGCCCAATCGTGCCGCCATTCGCGACGAACTGCCGATGCGGCTGAATCAGGCCGGCGGCACGTCGCTGGCATTCATCGCCATCGATCTCAACCGCTTCAAGGAAATCAACGACGTCTACGGTCATGCGGCGGGCGATGCGGTGTTGAGCCAGACGACAGCACGCATGCGTTCGGCACTGATCGACGGCGAGTTCTTTGCCCGCATCGGCGGCGACGAATTCATCGCGGTGAAACCGTTCACCCGCGAGAACGAGGTCGAGGAGTTTGCCGCGCGCATCAGCGATGCCTTTTCGCGGCCCAATGAACTTGGCAAAGCGCGCTTTTCGACCAGCGCCAGCATCGGCATCGCTGTCTACCCCAGGGATGGCGACAGCATCGACGAGCTGACGATGCGCGCCGACCTTGCCATGTACCGTTCGAAAAAAGTGCCTGACGGTAGCTGGTGCTGGTTCGACGCGGATGCCGACGAAGACGGCCGCAGGCGCGGACAGATCGCGATCGGCCTGCGCAGCGCTGTCGCCGACGGTTCGCTACGCCTGGTGTTCCAGCCGCAGATTGCGATGAAGAAACGCGAATTGCTGGGCTTCGAAGCCCTGCTGCGCTGGACCAGCAGCGCGCTCGGCGAGGTCGCGCCCTCCGATTTCATCCCGGTGGCCGAGCAGACCGGCATCATTGTTGAGATCGGCGACTGGGTGATGGTGCAGGCTTGCCAGGAGGCAACCCTGTGGCCGGCACCACTGGGCGTGGCCGTCAATGTCTCGCCGATCCAGTTGATGCGCCCCAATTTCGCCGAGCGTCTCAAGGAGATTTTGGCCGAGACCGGCTTGGCCCCCACCCGCCTCGAAATCGAGATCACCGAAACAGCGCTGATCGAAAATCCCGGGCAGGCGCTCCATATCCTGCGCCAGATCAAGGCCCTGGGCGTTCGGATCGCCATGGACGATTTCGGCACCGGCTACTCGTCGCTGTCGACGCTGTTTTCCTTCCCTTTCGACAAGATCAAGGTCGATCGCAGCTTCCTCAACGCGCTTGGCCGGCAGGCGCAGGCAACCAGCGTCATCGAGACAGTCATCGAGCTTGGTCACAAGCTGTCGATCCCGGTGCTGGCCGAAGGCGTCGAGACCGATTTCCAGGCAGCGTTCCTCAAGGATCGGCGCTGCGACGAGGCGCAAGGCTTCTTGTATGGGCGGCCGCTCGATTCCGGCACCGCGCGTCTCCTGGCCCACACCGGCCTGGGCACGGATGAGACTGCATCCAGACTGATCGCCTGATGTCTACTGGAAGTCAAAAGCCGAGAGCCCCGTCACCATCTCGTCGAGACCAAGAGGGCGGGTGATCGGCGGTTCGGCGCGCGACAGGCATCCGGAACGCTCGCAAAGCCGGCAGGCCGGGCCAATCGGCGTCGCGGCGACCGCGCCTGGCTTGGCGCCGACGGCAGGTGCGGGCAAAGCTGCGCCATAGACGATCTCGTCGCGGAAGGCGATGTCGCAGCCAAGCAGGATCGCGGTGCGCCGTGGCCGCTCGCTGAAGGCGCCTTGCGGACCCTCCAGCGTTCGCGCAACGCACAGAAACTCGGCGCCATCGGGCATCTCGACCGCCTCGACAAAAATTTGGCCGGGCTGGGTGAAGGCGGCATGCACCGGCAGTTTGGGGCACCCTCCGCCGAAGCGGCTTTGCGGGAAGCCCTGCGCGCCCGCCTTGCGGAAGCGATTGCCGGCATTGTCGACCTCGAGCATGAAGAACGGCACCGAAGACGCGCCGGAGCGCTGGAGCATTGTCAGCCGGTTGGCGGCCTGCTCGAACGACACGCCGAAGCGCGAGCGCAGCACGTCGACATCGTAGCGCGCGCGCTGAGCGGCTGCGAAGAACGCCTGATAGGGCATCATCAGCGCATGTGCGGCGTAGCGGCCGAGCTCGAAACGGGCGAGCCGACGCGCCTCGTCCGACGTCAGCTTCAGCGCCTGGATCTCGGCGGCGACGGCCACCTGCATGCGGATGAGGCTCGCCTCCATCGCCACTTCGCGCAGCTGGTCGAAGGGTGACAGCCGCTCGGACAGGAAAAGACGCTGCGAATGGCGGTCGTAGCGTCGGCGCCAGTTGGGCATGGTGGCGACCGGCAGCACCTTGACGACGATGCCGTGCTCGCGCCTGAGCCAGGCCTTCAGCGCGCCAAACAGATCATCGCCTGGGTCGAGCAACGTCGTGAAGGCCTCCGCCTCCTCTTCCAGCGAGGTAAAATGATTGGGCCGGCGCTCGAAGACCTCATGTACCTCATCGATCGGCAGGCGCGCGCCTGACAGTGCCGTCGTGTGCCCTTCACGCGCTAGCAGTTCGGTGAGATCGGACAGACGCTCGGCCTGCTCGCGATAGGCGCGAAACAGCTTGATCACCGCCGCCGCCGCATTCGGCGCTGCCTCGGCAATCTCGACCAGCTCCTGATCGCCCGGCAGTTCGCCGGCCAAAAGCGGATCGGCGAAGACCTCACGAAGCGAAGCGATCGAACCGCGCGCCTCGCCCTGAAGCTCCTCCGGCTCGACCTTGTAAACCGAGGCGAGCTTGAGGATCAGCTGGACCGTCAGCGGCCGCTGGTTGCGTTCGATGAGGTTGAGATACGACGGCGAAATGCCAAGCCCCTCGGCCATCGCCGTCTGGGTCAGGCCCTTTTGGTTGCGGATGCGTCGGATGCGCGGTCCGGCGAAGATTTTCTGCTCGGCCATCGGCTTTTACACCATTTTTACAACGAAAGTAGGGGTTTTGCCCTACCCGATCTTTTACATTTTTTACAAATTTACAGCGGGCCTTTGTCAAACGCAACACAGGTTTTCTCTTATCTCACGGCCAAATTGTTGAATTTTCTGGCTGCTTCGGCGCTGCGATGTCAAACAAGTCACATAGAAATCGCCGCAAGAAGCCAAGACGCGGCGACCGCCTCAAGCCCCAAAGTGACCAGACGGAGTCGACAATGACTGATTTTTACAACCTCGTCCCTTCAGCCCCGGAAGGCCGTTTCGATGGCATCGAGCGCCCCTATTCGCCGGAGGATGTGAAGCGGCTGCGCGGCTCGGTCCAGATCAAGCAGAGCCTCGCCGAGATGGGCGCCAACCGCCTGTGGAAGCTCATCCATGAGGAAGATTTCGTCAACGCGCTGGGCGCCATGTCCGGCAACCAGGCGATGCAGCAGGTCCGCGCCGGTCTCAAGGCGATCTACCTCTCGGGCTGGCAGGTCGCCGCCGACGCCAACACCGCGTCCGCCATGTATCCCGACCAGTCGCTCTACCCGGCCAATGCGGCCCCTGAGCTGGTCAAGCGCATCAACCGCACGCTGCAGCGCGCCGACCAGATCGAGGTGTCCGAAGGCAAGGGCCTGTCGGTCGACACCTGGTTCGCCCCGATCGTGGCTGACGCGGAAGCCGGTTTTGGTGGCCCGCTCAATGCCTTCGAGATCATGAAGGCGTTCATCGAGGCGGGTGCCGCTGGCGTCCACTTCGAGGATCAGCTGGCTTCGGAAAAGAAGTGCGGCCATCTCGGCGGCAAGGTTCTGATCCCCACTGCGGCGCACATCCGCAACCTGAACGCGGCGCGTCTCGCCGCCGACGTGATGGGCACGTCTACGCTGATCGTTGCCCGCACCGACGCGGAAGCCGCCAAGCTTCTGACCTCCGACATCGACGAGCGCGACCAGCCCTTCGTCGATTATGACGCCGGTCGGACCGTGGAAGGCTTCTACCAGGTGCGCAATGGCATCGAGCCCTGCATTGCCCGCGCCATCGCCTACGCTCCGTTCTGCGACCTGATCTGGATGGAAACCGGCAAGCCCGATCTCGCCCAGGCAAAGAAGTTCGCCGAAGCCGTGCACAAGGCGCATCCGGGCAAGAAGCTGGCCTACAACTGCTCGCCGTCGTTCAACTGGAAGAAGAACCTCGACGACGCGACGATCGCCAAGTTCCAGCGCGAGCTGGGCGCGATGGGCTACAAATTCCAGTTCATCACGCTGGCTGGCTTCCACCAGCTCAACTTCGGCATGTTCGAGCTGGCCCGCGGCTACAAGGATCGCCAGATGGCTGCCTACTCGGAGCTGCAGGAAGCGGAGTTCGCCGCCGAAGTGAACGGCTACACCGCGACCAAGCACCAGCGCGAGGTCGGCACCGGCTACTTCGATGCCGTCTCCATGGCGATCACCGGCGGCAAGTCGTCGACGACCGCGATGCATGAATCGACCGAACACGAACAGTTCCGCCCGGCCGCCGAATAGGCCCGGCGACAAACGACAGAAACGCCCCACAAGGGCAAGGCAACACCCCGAGGAGAACCACAATGGCACCGCGCACCCGCGTCAAGGAACGAGCCGAAGAACAGGCCACGACCATGAGTGCTGACCAGCAGGCCGTGATCCGCATCGTCGCCAACGACCTGCACCGACTCAACCAGTCGGTCATGAAGGCAGTCGAGGCCGGCGTGTCGGTGGAACTGGTCCGCTCGGCTCGCCACCACGGCGGCGATGGCAACTGGGGCGACCTGCTGATCCCTGTCATCGTGACCCAGCAGCCGCACGGCTAGCAGTCAAAGCATTCCTGCCCCTGCCCCCCGGACCCCGTTCGCAGCCCCGGCTGCGGGCGGGGTTTGTCTTTAGCGGCACTATGCATTGGACTTTGATTAGCGAGAAGAAATGCTATCGTCTAAGACTAAAGTCGCACGTCATTTTGAGTGTATTACTTGACACTTCTCGCAGTTGACGCGAACGTAAGGTACCGAACGCAACCACGCATTGAACAGACGCCCCTCAGCTGTYGGCTAAGCCAAATGAAACGCAATGACCTCAATTCGGGCCAAGGCCCGGATACGAATGCGCGCACTCCTGACCGCCTTGTCGCCGATCTTTCAAAGGTGCTCATCGTTGGCCGCTCGCAGATCAACCGTGTCGTCGTCGCCAAGATCGTCGAGCGCTCTGGCCTCAAGACGATCTCGGAATCACCCGATACCGCCTTGGCCATGCTGCGCAAGATGGCGCCGGGCACGATCATTCTGGACGGTGGCAGCGACAACGCAGATTGCGATGCGCTGATGCCTTCGATCTTGTCGCTGAGGCTCGCCTCAGGCGCGAACCTGCCCTCGGTGATCCTGCTGTCCAACCGTCAGGGAACACCTGAGAGCCTTTCGCTGTCGAGCGCAGTCGACATCGTGGTGGCCAAGCCGATCACGCCGGAGCGGCTGCAGCCTGTCGTCGAAAAACTCGTCGGACGAGCCTGAATTCAGTCCAAGGCCTTCAACAGGTCGGAAAGCTCACCGAGATGCGGCAGCTTGCGGAAGCGCTTGGCTTCCGTCGGCTCATCGACATGTTCGTAGGCCCAGGTCAGGTCGTGGGGAATGTAGACACCCCAGCTGCCGGCCTCGATCGCCGGAACGACGTCTGACTTCAGCGAATTGCCGATCATCATGCTGCGGGCCGCACCGTCGCCATGGCGAGCGAAGATGCGTTCGTAGGTCGGCCGTGACTTGTCGCTGACAATCTCGACGGCATCGAAGAAATCGCCAAGCCCCGATTGGGCCAGCTTGCGCTCCTGGTCGAACAGGTCGCCCTTGGTGATCAGGACCAGGCGGTAGCGCCCGGCGAGTGCTTCAAGCGTGTCGTGGACATGGGGCAGCGTCTCGATCGGGTGGCTCAGCATCTCGCGGCCGGCGGCCAGGATCTTTTCGAWCACCGAGGCCGGCACTTGGCCCTCAGTCACCTCGATCGCGGTTTCGATCATCGACAAGGTGAAGCCCTTGATGCCGAAGCCGTAGGTACCGAGGTTGCGCTTCTCCGCGTCGAGCAGCCGGGCCATCAGGTGCTCCTGCTCGCCATGTTCGGCAAGCAGTTCGGCGAAGTGCTTCTCCGTCATGCGGAAGAATTGTTCATTCTGCCACAGCGTGTCGTCGGCATCGAATCCGATGGTGGATAGTTGGGTCGATTTGGAGGTCATGGCGATCATCTAGGTCAGAAATCGGCTCAAAACCAGCGGCTTGGCCGTAACAGTTTGCTGGAATCGCCTGCCAGCCCCCCTTTTCTTCCTTCACGCGGCACGGCTATACTCGGGAATCTGCAACCACAACCTGGTGATTGATGCCGCCTGCAAAGAAGGAAGTCCGTCCGACCACTCGGGGGGCTCGCGCCCGCACGCCCGCTTTTGTGAAAAACACACGTGGTGTTCGCAATTGGAAAGAAGCCTCCGAATGGCTGGAATGGCGGGGCATCGAAGACATAGAGTGCATCACGCCCGACCAGGCGGGCGTCGCTCGCGGCAAGATGATGCCGTCGTCCAAATTCACCTCCAACACCTCGCTGGCGCTGCCTTCGGCGGTGTTCATGATGACGATTTCGGGCGGTTATCCAGAAGACGGCAACGGTTTTGCCTATCCGGAAGATGACGGCGACCTGAAGCTGGTGCCCGATCTTTCGACGCTGAGCGTCGTGCCATGGGAAGACGATCCAACCGCGCAAGTGATCTGCGACCTCGCCCACCAGGACGGGCGCCAGGTCGAGTTTACGCCGCGCAATGTGCTCAAGCGCGTGGTCGCCGCTTATGACAAGCTTGGGCTGAAGCCGGTCGTTGCGCCTGAAATCGAATTCTACCTCGTTCGCAAGAATCCCGATCCCGACTATCCGCTGACACCGCCCGTCGGCCGCTCCGGCCGCCCGATCGGCGGAGGTGCTGGCTATTCCATCGCCGGCGTCAACGAATTCGACGAATTGATCGACGACATCTACCATTTCTCCGAGGCTCAGGGCCTGGAGATCGACACGCTGATCCACGAAGAAGGTGCCGGCCAGCTCGAGATCAATTTGCGCCATGGCGATCCGATTGAACTCGCCGACCAGGTGTTCCTGTTCAAGCGCACCATTCGCGAGGCGGCGCTGAAGCACGACATCTACGCCACCTTCATGGCCAAGCCGATCCAGGGACAGCCAGGTTCGGCGATGCACATCCACCAGTCGATCATCGACAAGAAGACCGGAAAAAACATCTTTTCCGCCGAAGACGGTTCGGAAACCGATGCCTTCTTCCACTTCATCGGCGGCATGCAGAAGCATGTGCCGAACGCCTTGGTGATGTTTGCGCCTTACGTGAACTCATATCGCCGGCTGACCCAGGCGGCCTCCGCCCCGGTCAATAACAAGTGGGGCTACGACAACCGCACCACCGCCTTCCGCGTGCCTCGCTCCGATCCCGGCGGCCGCCGTGTCGAAAACCGCATCCCATCGTCGGATGCCAACCCGTATCTGGCGTTGGCGGCCTCGCTTGCCTGTGGGCTGATCGGCCTCACCAGCAAGCTGCAGGCTGAGGCGCCGGTGCTGACCACGGCCAACGAGGACGAGATCGACCTGCCGCGCGGCCTGCTCGAAGCGGTCGACCTGTTTGAGGGCGACGAAGAGCTGACGTCGCTTTTGGGGCAGTCGTTTGCGACCACCTATGCGGCGATCAAACGGGCCGAGTTCGAGACCTTCATGGAGGTCATCAGCCCCTGGGAGCGGGAGTATCTGCTGCTGAATGTGTGAAGGGTAAGGCAGTAGGGGAATAGGGCAGTGAGGCAGTTGCGCGGCAGCGAGGGGGATCGAGCGTGGCGACCGAGATCAACTCGTATCAGGACCTTGTCGTCTGGCAGCAGGCAATGGAGTTGGCGACTGCGATCTACAGCTCGACCCGTACTTGGCCGAAGGAGGAGCTTTACGGGCTGACCAGCCAGGTCAGACGCGCTGCCGTCTCCGTTCCAGCCAACATCGCCGAGGGTTACGGTCGTGAAAACCGTGGCTCCTACCAGCAGTTCCTGAGGATTGCGCAAGGATCGCTCAAAGAAATGGAGACACACCTGCTCATTGCCGAGCGCGTTGGTATCACGACTCCCGAGGCAATTCGGCAGGCAATGACAACGAGCGAAAGCGTCGGCAAGCTGCTGCGATTGCTGATCCGAAAGCTATCGAACGAATAACCCTACTGCCCTACTGCCCTACTGCCCTACTGCCCTACTGAAAGCCCATCATGCCCTACCAATCCCCGATCTCTCCCGGCTTGTCGTGGTACGAAGACACCGCCGGACCGCGCCCAGAGTATCCAGCGCTCGACGGCGACAGGCAGGCCGACGTCGTCATCATCGGCGGCGGCTTCACCGGGCTTTCGGCGGCAGCGCATCTGGCAAAATCCGGCACAAATGTCGTGCTGATCGAGGCGCATCGCTTCGGCGATGGCGCATCGGGCCGCAATGGCGGCCAGCTTGGCACCGGCCAGCGCGCCTGGGCGGAAGAGCTGGAGGGCGAATATGGCTTCACCCGGGCAAAGGCACTGTTCGACCTCGCCGAGGAAGCCAAGGCGCATCTGTTCGACTTCGCCGCCACCCATGGCATCGATATCGACTACATGCCGGGGCAGATGTCGGTGGCGCACAAGCCGCGCTTTGTCGACGACTACAAAGCCCATGCCGAGATCATGGCGAGCCGCTTCAACTACCCGCATGTCAGGTTCATGGATGCGCGGGAGACCGCCGAGCGGCTGGGTTCGACGCACTACTATGGTGGCACGCGCGACACCGGCACCGGGCATATCCACCCGCTCAAACTGGTAATCGGCACGGCGCGAGTTGCTGCCGAAGCCGGCGCGCAGCTGTTCGAGAACACGCAGTCGACCGGCATTACCTCACAAGGCGGCAAGGTACGCGTGACAACGCCGCGCGGCACGATTACCGCGCAGAAATGCCTGATCGCCGTCAACGCCTATGGCGGCAATCTGGAACCGATAAGTGCGTCTCACATCATGCCGATCGGTTCGTTCATCGGCGCGACGGTGCCGCTAGGTGCGGAGTCCAAGGTGATCCCGGGCGGAGAGTCGGTCGACGATTCCCGCTTTGTGGTGCGCTATTTCCGCAAGTCCCCGGACGGCCGACTATTGTTCGGCGGACGTGAAATCTACGGCGTCAACGACCCAAAGGACATCCATATCCACATCCGCAAGCAGATCGCCGAGATTTACCCTACGCTCAAGGATGTGGAAATCACCCATGGCTGGGGCGGCTATGTCGGCATCACCATGCCGCGCAAACCTTTCGTGCGCGAGGTGATGCCCAATGTCATCTCGGTCGGCGGCTATTCCGGCCATGGCGTGATGTTGGCCAATTTCTTCGGCAAGCTCTATGCCGAGACGGTCGCCGGCAACCGCGACAGGCTCAAGCTGATCGAGGACCTGAAGATACCGCCCTTCCCCGGCGGCCGGCGTTTTCGCGCGCCACTGTTGTTTCTGGCGCTCAACTGGTTTGCGCTGCGCGATCGGATTTAGCCTCGGCTGCTTGCAGCCCGTCGACCAGCGGCAGTTGTAGTCTGAAGCGGGCACCGTGCCATGGACCCACCAGGATTTCGACGTTGCCGCTATGCAGTTTAGCGATTTCACGGGCAAGATTGAGCCCCAGGCCTGCGCCGGTGTTTCGGGGGCGCAGCCGATAAAACGGCTGGAAGACGCGTTCGTGTTCTTCGTAAGGGATGCCAGGACCCTCGTCGCGGATCTCTAGCCCGCCTTTGGCGTCCACCACCACCGATATGGTGCCCTCACCGCCGCCATGGTCGATGGCATTGCGCAAAAGATTGGTGACGGCCTGCTGTATCTGCGACGGCTGAATGTTGACCAGCACGCTCGAAGCTGCCGGCTCGAAGGAAAAATCATAGCCTGCCGCCAGCGCGAGCGGCGCGAAATCGGCGGCAATGTGGCGCGCGAACTCGACAAGATCGACGACCTCGCGGGCACCGGCGGAATGGTCGAGCACCTGCCGGTCGAGCAACTGTTGCGCCAGATGCGACAGACGCTCGATGTCTTTCAGAAGGCGCGCGCTTTCGGGGTCCTCGCGCAGCAGTTCGGCGCGGGTGCGGAGGATGGCAATCGGCGTGCGCAATTCATGTGCCGCATCGGTGAGGAAGCGGTTGCGCTGGTCATAGCCCTCGCCCAGTCGCGACAGCGCATTGTTGAAGGCCTGGACCAGCGGCGCGACCTCGGTCGGCACCTGTTCGGTTGGAAGCTGGACAGCGCGGTTTTCGATGTCGATGCGCCCCGCCTGGCTGGCAGTTGCGATAAGACCGGCCAGCGAGCGTCGCACCACAGCTGGCGTGGCGACCAGGGTCGTCCCTCCCATCACGACAAAGAATGGAAGAAGGATCACGATGATGATCAAGGCAACGATCGGGCCGATCTTCAGCCACGCTATTTGGCCATCGACATCGCGCGTTCCATCGATGCTCAATTGGAAGGTCACATCAACGCCGTCCATGTCCGTACGCGAGTACATCGTCGACGTCAGGATCCGAACCGGACCGGCGGCGGTTTCGCGATTGGCCATCTTCGCATCCGGCCGGACATCATAGATCGGAAACCGCAACAGCACGTTGTCGATTCCCCACGGCAACCCGATATTTTCGTCGTTATAGACAGCCGGGATCTGCCCTTCCTTCAGGGTCTTGCCCGCCTTGTCGCGAACGATCAGCCACAATTTCGGGTAATTTTCTCGCGCCGCGCGCAGTTCCTCCGTATCGAGCAGGACAATGTTGCCGTTTACATCCCTGTTTACAGCACCTGCGACAGCCTCCACCGCGGTTTCGTTATCAGTGAGCAGCCGCGGCTCGAGCAGGAAGAGAACCAGCCAGATAAGACCGACAAAGGCGAACAAAGTCGCAGCCTGAAGCAGGATCAGCCTGCGCACGAGCTGCCATTGCAGCGAACGTGGGCCGGCTTTCTTCATGCCACGGCACGCAAGAGGTAGCCGAGGTTGCGGATGGCCCGGATTTCGACGCCGGCAGCGACATCGTCGAGCTTGCGGCGCAGGCGCGAGACATGGGAATCGAGCGCATTGGAGCCGATCTCGTCGCCCATGGCATAGACCGACTCTTCGAGCGTCGCGCGCAGGACGGTTCGGCCGGGCCGGCGGAGAAGTGCCTCCAGCGCCAGTTGCTCGCGCCGCAAAAGCTCCAGCGGCTTGTCGCCGACGGAAGCTTCGCGATGGTGGAAATCGTAGGTGAGACGGCCAATCACCGTCTGCTCGGCCTTCAAAGCAATAGGACGCCGGTGCAGCGCACGAAGCCGCGCCATAAGCTCTTCCATGGCAAACGGCTTGACCAGATAGTCGTCGGCACCGGCATCGAGCCCGGCGACGCGGTCGTTGATGCCGCTGAGCGCAGTCAGGATCAGGATCGGTGCATCGACACGCAGCGCCCGCAGCTTCGGGATCAGATCGAGCCCCTCGCCATCAGATACACGGCGATCGAGCACCACCGCGTCATAGGGCCCGAACTCGGCCGCAGCCTCGGCATCGGCAAGCGTCGCGACATGATCGACGATCACATTGCGGCGCGCGAGCGCTGACTTCAGCACCGAGGCCATCTCCGGCTCGTCCTCGAGCAGCAAAATGCGCATGAGCGGTTCCTTCAAAAGGACCAGGGATTGACTATCGCGACACCGGCCGGCGCGACTTGCATAACATCGACACGCCTAAAGGCCGACTGGGTCACTCGCATTCAAGCTTGGGCTTGCGGAAATTGGTGATGTACCAACGGCCGTCCGACATGCTGGCGTAGAATGTGTAGAAGCATTCCTGCTCCTGGACATAACCTGGCGTCGTCATCTCCTCGTACCGCGTGCCGCGCCTGGTGCCCCTGATTTCGCCGCTCGTCGAACCCGGCACGACATTCGTCGATATTTTCCGCCATTGATAGGCGCGTTGGCCACGGCCCAGCTCGAGCACGGCAACCGGCGGTCCGTAGTCGATGATGACCGATTCAAGCGGCTGGCCAACATAGTTCTTCATGATGTCCGACTGGCAGCCGGCGAGAAAAACCGTCGCAGCGGCGACGAAAACGCCGACAGCGCGGCAGGCATTGGTGAAAGACATGTCTGATCCCAATTCTGGACGATATGCCCGCAGCTACGCCGCCAAGATTGCACTTACATTGCAGGCCTTGGCGGAGGATCGATCCGGAGGCTTGCCGCCACGATTTCCGGGAACCTTTTTGGGAAAGCCGCATCCAATGGTTCGAAGCCGCCGCGCGATGCGGGGCGTTCACAGGGAGATGCTCCAATGAAAATGGTTTCCGCCGCACTCGCTCTCATGCTCGCCGGTGCCTTGCCCGCGCTCGCCCAGGACGTGGCGAAGGCCCCACCCCCAGGCGCGTTCAAAGCCGTCAGCAGCCTGGTCAAGCTGCCGGACTTCTTGCCCGGCATGGGCCAGCTCTTCGTTGATCCGGCAACCCTGCCGGCCGGCCCGTTCCTCGCCTACGACCATGATGGCAAGCTGGTCAGCACCATCTACATGCTGCCGATCAAGGACCTCAATCCGAACAAGCGCTTCGACGACCTCGCCTCGCCCGGCGGCAATGTCGACCATGTCAGCGTCTACTACAATGCCGGCCATCCCGGGGTAGAGGAGCCGCATGTCCATGTCGTGCTGTGGCATGTGGCCAAGGCTGACGAGGCGCGGGTGGCGAAATGATCGCCACGCGCCGACAGATGATCGGAGCCGGCGGGGGATTTTTCCTCGCCGCGCTCCTCTCCAGGCTGGCTTTCTCCGCAAGCAACGACATCGTTGATGTCGAAATGCATGGCAAGGACGATGGCGCGCATGTCTGGTTCGACCCTGCCGGCATACATATCGAGCCGGGGCAGACTGTGCGCTGGACAAATCGCGACCCGGGCAACTCTCACACGGTGACGTCTTATCACCCTGACGTCTTCGACCGACCGTTGCGCATCCCGGCAAACGCCAAGCCGTGGAATTCCGACTATCTGCTGCCGGGCCAGTCCTTCTCGGTGACGCTGACCGTGCCGGGGGTGTATGACTATTACTGCGTGCCGCATGAGCACGCCGGCATGGTCGGACGCTTCGTGGTCGGCACGCCGCAGCCGGTGGCGCCCAGTGCAGCGGACCCCTCGCTCACGCCGCTGCCCGATGTGGCACTGAACGGGTTTCCGCCTGTCGACGAGATCATCGCCAAGGGCATCGTCCGCCGGGTCTGAACGGCAAAGGGAGGCGACAGCATGCAGCTGGCAAACTTGCGGCAACAGGTCGATCTCGACGGGCGCCGCGACGAGGAACTGGTGGCACTCGCGCGCCAAGGCGGCGAGAACGCCATCCGCGCGCTCATCAAACGCAACAACCAGCGGCTCTTTCGGGTCGCCCGCGCCGTCATGCGCAATGACGCGGAGGCCGAGGACGTAGTGCAGGAAGCCTATGTCAGGGCCTTCACCCGGCTCGACAGCTTCAAGGGCGATGCGATGTTTTCGACATGGCTCACGAAGATCGCTCTCAACGAGGCGCTCACGCGCATCCGCAGGCTGCGACCTGTGGCCGAACTGGACGAACTGGATATCGCGGCCAACGGAGGCCAGGTGATCATGTTTCCGACATCGCTGACACCACCAGGTGCAGATGCCGAGCTGGCTCGCGGGCAAGTCCGCGCTCTGCTTGAACAGGCGATCGACGAGCTGCCGGCTGCCTTTCGCATCGTCTTCATCTTGCGCGACGTCGAGGAGATGAGCATAGACGAGACCGCGACTCAGCTCGCGCTCAAGCCGGAGACGGTCAAGACGCGGCTGCACCGCGCCCGCAAATTAATGCGGGCGGCTATTGAAAAACGCCTGTCGAGCGGCTTTGCCGAGCTTTTCCCGTTCAACGGCGCGCGCTGCGAACGCATGGCCGATCAGGTGGTCGAGCGACTGCGCGGGCTAGAACGCCCGGTCACATCTTCCTGACGATGACGCTGCCTGCGGAGTAGCCTGCGCCGAAGGAACAGATCACGCCCAGGCTGCCCGAAGGCAGGTCGTCGGAGAATTTCGAAAACGCAATGATCGAACCGGCCGACGAAGTGTTTGCATAATCCTGCAGCACGTTGGGCTGCYCATCGCGCGTCGCGTCGTGGCCCAGGACCCGCGAACCGATCAGGTCGTTCATGGCCTTGTTGGCCTGGTGCAGCCACAGCCGCGACAGGCTGGCCGGCTCGATGCCTTGGTCGGCGAGATGGCTGAGCATCAGTTCGGCGACCATCGGCACCACCTGCTTGAAGACCTTGCGGCCTTCCTGGTGGAACTGCATATCGCGGCGGTCGGCCATGTGGCCTTCACGGGTGCGGCGAAGGAAGCCGTTGTTGTTGCGAATGTTGTTGGAGAATTCGGTGAGGCAGCGTGTCGACACGACCTCATAGAGGTTTTCCGCCTTGGCCTCRTCGGCGCGTTGCAAAACGACCGCCGTGCAGACATCGCCGAAAATGAAGTGGCAGTCGCGGTCGCGCCATTCCTGGTGGCCGGACGTGATCTCGGGATTGACCATCAGGATCGCGCGGGCGGAGCCGGTGCGGATCATATCAGTGGCAAGCTGGATGCCGAAGGTCGCCGAGGAGCATGCAACGTTCATGTCGAAGGCAAAGCCCTTGATGCCGAGCGCCTGCTGCACCTCGATGGCAATCGCCGGATATGCGCGCTCATGGTTGGAGGCGGCACATATGACGGCGTCGATGTCGGCAGCGGTCAGCCCCGCCTTCTTCATCGCCTTGTCGGCGGCCTTGACCGAAATCTCGGCCATCAGCGAGAGCTCGTCCTCGGCGCGCTCGGGCAGCACCGGATGCATGATGCCTGGATCGAGGATGCCGAATTTGGAGATGACATGGCGCCGCTCGATGCCGGACGCCTTGACGATGAACTCTTCCGACGACATCGCCATCGGCGCGCGCTCGCCGGCCTCGATGGCGTCGGCGTGCAGCTTGTTCTGGCGGTGGGCATATTCATTGTAGGAGGCCACCAACTCGGCGTTGGTGATGACTTCCTCCGGCGTGAAGATGCCGGTACCGCTGATCGCAACCCTGTGCATGGCGTTTCCTGCTGGTTTTGAGCCATTGGAATAGGGTTCCGGCATCGCCGGTCAAGCGTAAACGCCACGATTCAGGCTCGAAAAGGCGGTTACCTCAGGGAATAATCGCCTAAATACAGCGGCCGCCGTCCACTTCCATCGCCACGCCGGTGATCAGTGAAGCTTCGTCGGAGACGAGGAACAGAGCCGCGTTGGCGATGTCGAGCGGCGTCGAGAAACGGCCGAGCGGGATCGAGGCTTTGAACCTCTCGCGGATTTCGGGCGTGTCCTTGCCCATGAATTTTTCCAGCATGCCGGTTTCGCCGGCCACCGGGCAGAGACAGTTGACGCGGATGTTCTTCGGCGCCAGTTCGACCGCCATCGACTTGGTGGCCGTGATCGCCCAGCCTTTCGAGGCATTGTACCAGGTCAGACCTGGGCGCGGCCTGAGGCCTGCGGTCGACGCCGTGGTCAGGATCGACCCACCACCTTGGCGCTCCATGATCGGCACCACGGCGCGCGCCGCATGATAGATCGCCTTCATGTTGACGGCGGTGATGAGGTCGAAAATATCCTCCTCGACATCGACGAGGTCGCCGTTGCGATGGGTGTAGCCGGCATTGTTGACCATGATGTCGATGCGACCGAAAGCACTCTTGGCGGCATAGACAAGTTCGTCGAACTCGGAACGCAACGACACATCGGTGGTGACCGCAATCGCGTCCTTGCCGATCTCGGCAACGACACGCTCGGCTTCCCTGGCATTCAGGTCGGCGACGACCACCTTGGCGCCCTCCTCGGCAAAGCGCTTGGCCATGCCCTCGCCGAAACCGGCCGCAGCCCCGGTGATGATCGCTACCTTATCCTTGAGACGCATCGTCTTTCCGCCCTGTCGATTTTCTTCCTGATCGATCTAGCCGCCGCCACAGTTGACCGCAATGCTCGACGCAAGGCAGAGCAGCTGATGTATCGGGCCAGCGGCTTGTGCTTGGATTTCCAAACGCCGAGGCCCTATGTTGGGCTGGTGCGACCGCCACGTCGAAAACGAAACTGTGACACCTAGGCACTGGCGTTTTTAAATCGATTAGCATATATCGGGCGGCGACATCGCGACCGTCTTGGAAACGGATAGAAAATGACCAGCCAGATCATCCCCGTCGATCCCTTCGACTTCATCATTTTCGGGGGCACCGGCGATCTGTCGGAACGCAAATTGCTGCCGGCGCTGTATCATCGCCAGCGGGACCACCAGTTTTCCGAGCCGACGCGCATCATCGGCGCCTCGCGCACCAAGATGGACGACAAGGAATTCCGCGCTTTCGCCAAGAAGGCGATCTCGGATCACGTCAAACCGGAATATATCGAAGAAGCTGAGCTCAAGACCTTTCTCGACCGGCTGAGCTACGTCGCGATCGACGCCAAGTCAGGTGATGGCTTTGCCGAGTTGAAGAAGTCGGTGGCCGACAGCAAGCGCATCCGGGTCTTCTACCTCGCCGTGGCACCCAGCCTGTTCGGCGACATCTCCGACCATCTCAAGGAACACAAGCTCGTCACCCCGGATTCGCGCATTGTCGTGGAGAAGCCGATCGGCCGGGACCTTGAGTCGGCCAAGGCGCTCAACGACATCATCGGCGACGATTTTGGCGAGCACCAGATTTTCCGCATCGACCACTATCTCGGCAAGGAGACGGTGCAGAACCTGATGGCACTGCGTTTTGCCAATGCGCTCTACGAGCCGCTGTGGAACTCGGCCAATATCGACCATGTCCAGATCACCGTCGCCGAGACCGTCGGCCTCGAGGACCGCGTCACCTATTACGACAAGGCAGGTGCGCTGCGCGACATGGTGCAGAACCACATGCTGCAGCTGCTCTGCCTCGTTGCCATGGAGGCACCGGCCTCGATGGAGGCGAATGCGGTACGCGACGAAAAGCTCAAGGTTTTGAACGCGCTGAAGCGCATCAATGGCAATGAAGCTCCAAAGCACACCGTGCGCGGACAGTACCGTGCCGGAGCTTCCGCTGGCGGACCGGTCAAGGGTTACATCGAAGAACTCGGTGCCGAGAGCACCACCGAGACCTTCGTTGYCATCAAGGCCGAGATCGCCAACTGGCGCTGGGCCGGCGTGCCTTTCTACCTGCGGACCGGCAAGCGGCTGGCCTCGCGCGTCTCGGAGATCGTCATCGAATTCCGGCCGATCCCCCATTCGATCTTCGACGAAAGTGCCGGTCCGATCTTCAACAACCAGCTGGTCATTCGCCTGCAGCCCGACGAAGGCGTCAAGCAGTTCATCATGATCAAGGATCCGGGTCCGGGAGGCATGCGCTTGCGCCAGATTCCACTCGACATGAGTTTCGCCCAGTCCTTCGACGGACGCGCGCCCGATGCCTATGAACGGCTGATCATGGATGTGGTGCGCGGCAACCAGACGCTGTTCATGCGCCGCGACGAGGTCGAGGCGGCATGGAAATGGATCGATCCGATCCAGCACGCCTGGGAAGCCAGCCGCCAGGAAGCCCAAGGCTACACCGCCGGCACCTGGGGCCCATCGGCGTCGATCGCCTTGATCGAACGCGACGGCCGCACCTGGCACGAAAGCAATTGAGCACCATGGCCCTGGCCCGCTGGAACGAGTTTGCAACGAGCGATGAACTGGCGGCAGCACTTGCCGCCAAGGTCGCCGACGTGCTGCGGGCAGCGATTGCACGACAAGGCGAGGCGTTCCTCGCCGTGTCAGGCGGCACCACGCCAGGCCGCTTCATGGCAGCGCTGTCGCGGGAAGAACTCGACTGGAGCAAGGTCATCGTGACGCTTGTCGACGAGCGTTTCGTTCCCGAGACCTCTGCGCGTTCCAACGCGTCGCTGGCCAAAGCGAACCTGCTGCAGAACAATGCCGCTGCCGCGCGATTCGCGCCGCTCTATCATGAGGCTGCTACGGTCGAAGACGCTGCGGCGATGGCCGATGCCGAAATCCGCGCCCTGCCCTGGCCGCTCGATGCCGCGATCCTGGGCATGGGCGGCGATGGCCACACAGCCTCGTTTTTCCCCGACGCACAAGGGCTCGATGCCCTACTCGACCCGACTTCGGCGCGCATCGTCATGCCGGTGCATGCCGCAAGCGCGGGCGAGCCGCGCCTGACACTGACACTTCCCGCACTGGTCGGCGCCGGGCTGCTGGTCGTGCACATCGAAGGTGCTGAAAAGCGTTCCGTGCTCGATGCCGCCATGGCGGCGGAAACGGCTCTGCCGATCCGCACCGTGCTCGACCGGGCACCGCGCGCCGCCGAGATTTATTGGGCGCCCTGAGCGGACGTCCATTGCCCGATGCCCCTCCCAAGCTTTGGGCGCCGAGTTGAAAGGACTAAGGCCATGACCGCCAGGAACGACATCCAAGCCATCACCGAGCGTATCCGCGAGCGCTCGAAGGTCAGCCGCGAGATCTATCTCGGCCGCCTCGCCGAGGCGGCTGGGAAGACGGCCAACCGTGCCGTGCTATCCTGCGGCAACCTCGCCCATGGCTTTGCAGTGTGCAGCCCCTCGGAAAAAGTGGCGCTCGGCGGCGACAAGGTCGCCAATATCGGCATCATCACCTCCTACAACGACATGCTGTCGGCGCATCAGCCATTCGAAACTTTCCCGCAGCTGATCAAGGATGCGGCGCGCGAAGCCGGTGGCATTGCCCAGGTCGCGGGCGGCGTGCCGGCGATGTGCGATGGCGTCACGCAGGGACAGCCAGGCATGGAGCTGTCGTTGTTTTCGCGCGACGTGATCGCCATGGCGGCAGCCGTCGGCCTCAGCCACAATATGTTCGATGCGGCGGTCTATCTCGGCGTCTGCGACAAGATCGTGCCGGGGCTGGTGATCGCGGCACTGACCTTCGGCCATCTGCCGGCGATCTTCATTCCCGCCGGGCCGATGACGACTGGCCTGCCGAATGACGAAAAGGCCAGGATCAGGCAGCTCTATGCCGAGGGCAAGGTCGGCCGCGCCGAACTTCTCGAAGCGGAGTCGAAATCCTATCACGGGCCGGGCACCTGCACCTTCTACGGCACGGCGAACTCCAACCAGATGCTGATGGAGATCATGGGCCTGCACACGCCGGGCGCTTCCTTCGTCAATCCGGGCACGCCGCTGCGCGAGGCGCTGACGCGCGAAGCCGCCAAGCGCGCGCTGGCGATCACCGCACTCGGCAATGAATACATTCCCGCCGGGCGCATGATCGACGAGCGCTCGGTGGTCAACGGCGTCGTTGGCCTGCACGCCACCGGCGGCTCGACCAACCACACCATCCACCTGATTGCCATGGCGGCTGCCGCCGGCATCCGGCTGACCTGGCAGGACATTTCGGACCTGTCGGACGCGGTTCCGCTGCTGGCGCGGGTCTATCCGAACGGCCTTGCCGACGTGAACCACTTCCAGGCAGCGGGCGGCATGGGCTTCCTGATCCGCGAACTGCTCGACGTCGGCCTGTTGCATGAAGACGTGCAGACGGTGTGGGGCGAAGGGCTGCGCCCCTATGCGGTCGAAGCCAAGCTCGGCGCCGACGGTTCGGTTGTGCGCGAGGCAGCTCCCAAGCTGAGCGGCGACGAAAAGGTGCTGGCGCCGGCATCCAAGGCGTTCCAACCGCACGGCGGGCTCAAGGTGCTTGGCGGCAATCTTGGCCATGCCATCATCAAGACCTCGGCAGTGAAGCCAGAACGCCGCATCATCAAAGCACCGGCTTTGGTGTTCGACAGCCAGCAGGGTCTCAACGATGCCTTCAAGGCCGGACTGCTCGACCGCGATTTCGTCGCGATCATCCGCTTCCAGGGACCGAAAGCCAACGGCATGCCGGAACTGCACAAGCTGACCACAGTGCTCGGCATCCTGCAGGACCGCGGCCACAAGGTGGCACTGGTCACCGACGGGCGCATGTCTGGCGCATCCGGCAAGGTGCCTGCGGCCATCCACGTCACGCCCGAAGCGCTTGAAGGCGGGCCGATCGGCCGCGTCCATGACGGCGACATCGTCCGGCTCGACGCCGAGGAAGGCACGCTCGAAGTACTGGTTCCGGCCGGCGACCTGGCATTGCGTCCGGCCCCGGTTTGCGACCTCTCCGGCAACGAATACGGCTTCGGTCGCGAGCTGTTTGCCGGCTTCCGCCAGATGGCCGGCCGCGCCGACCACGGCGCGAGCGTGTTCGGGACGGCCTGAAGGTACGGCAGAAGCTCAAGCATAACGTGCAGCTTTTGCGCTACTTCTCCGCCGTGCAAGAGAACACCGGCGGAGCATCTTCGCCCTTGGTCAGGTCGTAGAAGTCGGCGTTGTCGCCCTTGGTCCACCAGACATATTGCTGGCCAGCGTATCTGGCGCCGGAACCGCTGAGTACTGTCACCGCAATGACCGTCTCGTCGCCGAGACCGAGCACGACCAGCGAGTTGTTCGCCGTGTTGATGTATTCGGCCTTCACTTCGCGTTTGCCGCATCTGTAGGTTACGGCCTGACGCTCGACCGCCGCATCGCCGGGCAAGTCGATGGTGACGGTCGAGGCCGTCGCGCCGCTCAGAGCAGATGCCAGCAAGATTGCCGTCAAAATCGAACGCATATGGGCCTCCATCCAAGCCGAAATCTTAAAACCGAATAGCATGCGGCGACAGCTTGCCGAAGCTTGTGGGCCTCGGCAAGCTGGCGGCGTTTAAGCGGCGCCCGCCACATCGGTGAAAAAGTCCTCCGGCCCCTCGACCTCGACCAGTCGCTTTTTCTCGATCTGCCAGAACCGGTTGGCGACGGCGCGCACGAAGCTGCGGTCATGCGACACCAGCAGGCAGCTCGCCTCGTGCTTCAACAGTTCGGTTTCCAGTGCTTCTTGCCCGTCGATATCGAGATGGTTGGTCGGCTCGTCGAGCAGATAGAAGTTCGGGTTGGTCAGCCTGAGCACCAGCATGCCGAGGCGCGCCTTCTGCCCGCCCGAAAGCCGGCCGATCTGGCTTGCCTGCATATCGATTCCCATGCCGGCACCGGCCAGCAAGGTGCGGGCGCGCTGTTCACCTAGCTCGAAGCGACGCGTAAGCACGCCGAGCGGCGTGTCGCGGTCTTCGAGATCGGACAGGCCCTGATCGCCATAGCCAAGCACCAGAGACGGCGTCGCCTTGACGGCATCGCCGGCGTTTTCCGGCGCGCCGATTGCTTGCCTGACCATGTTGACGAGCCGCGTCTTGCCGGTGCCATTGCGGCCCAGCAAAACGACGCGGTCGCCCTGGCGCAGCCATAGCCTGCCAGTCCTGAACAACAGCGTTCCGTCGGGCGTGGTGACAGGCGCATCGTCGAGCGTGACCAGCACCTTGGCATGCGTGCCGCGATTGGCCAGCTTGATGGCGCCCGCCGAGCGCTCCAGGTGCGCGGGCCTGGCAGCATCCTCCAGCTTTTCGGCCCTTTCCTTCAGCTGCTTGGTTTTCACCACCAGAAGGTCGCTGCCCGAATTGATGCCGATATTGTTGAGCTTGGCTGCCTGCCGCCGCAACTGCTGCGCCGTTTTCATATCCTTCTGGAACCGACGCTCGTCGGAGGCATCGATTTCATCGAGTGCAGCCCGTGCCCTGGAGTAAGGTAGCGAGAAGACCTGCGAGTTTTCCGGGCGCAGGAACAGCGTCTTGTTGGTCACGGCATCGAAGAAGGCCCGGTCGTGACTGCAAATGATGACTGGCACATCGCGCGGCAGCGCGTTCAGCCAGTCTTCGAGCTGGCTGATCCGGGCAAGATCGAGGTGGTTTGTCGGCTCGTCGAGCAACAGCACGTCGGGCTCGGTCACCCAGACGCGGGCAAGCATCGCCAGCCGCTGCCAGCCGCCGCTCAGCTGCGACAGCGGACGTTCGCGCATCGCTTCGGGCACATCGAGCGAGTCGAGCACGATGTCGACGCGCCAGCTTTCGCTCTCGGCCTGATCCAGCGGCAGTGCGCCAAGGACCGCCTCGAAAAACGTCGCGGCGTTCAGGCTGGCCGGCACGTCCTGCTCGACATGGCCGACGCGCAGACCGCGCGCGCGGGTGATGTCACCCGATGTCGGTTCGAAGCCGCCTGATATGGAACGCAAAAGCGTGGATTTGCCGCGGCCATTGGCGGCGACGATGCCGAGGCGGTCGCCCGGCTCGATGGAAAGGTTGAGATTGGAAAAAAGCGGTGCGCCAAGGGTTACGCCAAGCGACCTCAGATTGATCAATGCCATAGTCGTTCTCTGGTCTGTCCGGACCGTCATCCCGCATCCGGTCAAAGGATGCATCTGGGGAGGCTAGGCCCGGTGGATTGTCACTGTGCAGGCGCGAACTCAAAGGCTCAGCGCTGCATCACCACGAAGGGCAGACCAAAAAGAGATACGCTTTGGCGATCGTCTGTGGTCAGCCCTGCAAACTTGTATGCAGGGCGTGGA